>JACDGI010000208.1 GCA_013821665.1 Anaerolineae bacterium | reverse complement strand
GCCAAGCGATAATGTGGAGGCGTTTTTGAGCGCGTTTGAGCCGATGCTGCCAGCCATCACCGATTTCTTTAATAAGGTGATGGTGAATGTAGAAGATCAGGCGGTACGGAAGAATCGTATCGGATTGTTACAAGCGATTAGCGCCATGCAGCACGGACGGGCGGATTTGAGCCACTTGAGCGGATTCTAGGCAGAAGTTTCAAGAGACAAGGCAACCCCTACCCCAACCCTCCCCCGTAAACGAGGGAGGGAGCCAATTCTAATACGACAGGGTTCGAAACTGATGAAAATCACTTGGTCAAAACGAATACTGTTTTGATTTTGAAGAGGGCAGAAATGCTCTCTTTTTATTTGCACAAATGACACAAAATGCAAAAATGCCGCTGAAGTGAATGGCGGGAAGTAGGTGAGTATCCGCTGAAATGACACAAGTGAATGGCAGTTAGCTCGGCTACATCCGCCAGTGCAGCGGCTGGTTCCCGTGATTCCACCGCCGAATCAGCATTGGCGGATGCGCGGGAGTGATCCGCCGAAAATGCAAAAGTAAATACAAAACAGATTAACCACAGAGACGCAGAGAACACAGAGATCAAGGCGGAGAGATTCATGATTTTGTGATCGCCTCATTCGGGTTTAGCTTTTGTCGGAGGCGAGTGATTTGTTCGTTTAAGTCCTGAACACTGGCGCGAAGGGTAGTGCTGGCAAGAGCTTGCTCCAGATAGCTGAGCGCTTGAGGAATGTCCCCTAGTTCTTCGTGTAGTCCACCAAGTGATTCAAGTGCATGGGTGTAACTGAAATGCAGAAAGCCATTTCTATGTTGGTTCGGGGATTTCAGGCGATCTGTATGTAGTATTCGAAATTCTTGTTGATACAAATCGACTGCTTCTTGAAGTTTGCCTTGCTTTTGCGCGATCTGAGCCAACAGGCCGAGGCAGCTACTGATATGGGTAATATCGTTGTCAGCTTGAGCTAAGGTTAATCCCCGTTGATAGTAACGGCTGCTCTCCCAAAGATCGTCGTAGTTACGGTAGGCATGTCCCCACCAAATGAATACCGAGATTTGTTCAGATATGCCTCCGCTGGCTTGTGCTACTGATAAGGCCAGTTCAAAATGGGCTTCGGCTTTTTCTTGATCCCCCATCTGGCTGTAAAGATAAGCCATATTGGTTAACATAGCGGCTTGCTCGGTTAAGTTATTTTCTCGACGCGCGAGTTCCAGCGCCAAAATGTAATAGTCGAGCGCTTCCTTGTACTGATTCATTTCTTTATAGGAATCGCCAAGCTCTCGTAGATTGTGAAGCTGGTTGTCAATGTCACCAGTCTTACGCGCGATTTCCAATGCTTGCTGATAATAGGTGATGGCCTGTGGAATATCACCCAGAAAATGCCGGTATTGGTTGGCGAGAAAATGGATGATATGAGGCGCATTGCCTTCCGTTGCGGCATCGGCAAGGCTGATCTCAATTGCTTGTTTTAGACATTCAAGCGATTGTGGATATTGGTGAAGTACACTCAGTGAAATACCAATACGAAAGAGAAAATTGGCATCCTTGAGTTGGCTGGCGATAGCGGCGGCTTGTTGATAGTAACGAACTGAGTCGTCGTAATTTCGGCTGTCACGATAGAGATGTCCGAGCTTATCGCAGATTTCGAGCTGTGTCTTCGGATCGTTATTTTGTTGGGCAAGCGATAAGGCTTGTTCCTGCTCGGCGATTTGGGCTTGAAGGTCATGGGTCATGAGGCAATCCATGCGGCGTTTTGGAGGACGATGCGGTAACCATCGGCATCTTCGAAGGTTTTACCCTGTTTATCCCAATAGGGATTGAAGGAGGGAACGGGTTGAAAGCCGTGCTGTGCCATGCGGTCAATGGCGGTTTGCCATTCGGTGGCATCCGGCAGGTAGAACTCGATGAGGTTATCTTGCGTGGGGGCGCGTCGGCGGCGTGACCGTGTTTGACGGTGAACTCGAAGTGATAGGGTGCGGTGGGATGACCGAGCATGATGCCGTCAAAACCTTCGTGATTTTCAAACGAGGCGATGACTTCCAAGCCGAGTCCATCACGATAAAAGCGCAGGATGTCGGGCATGTGGTCGGTAGGGCGGGCAACGCGCAGATGCGGGTGCATAGTGATCTCCAGATTAATCGTTATTGACCACTGCAATCCAATATAGGATTATCGTAGCACAAATGTTTGCCCAATGGGTGACCATAATGTAACTCTTTGATGATGAGTTCGCTAACCAAATTGAGGGAACTAACGGGTATAGTTTGTAGGCTCAGGTTTTGGAAACCGTTTGAATCCATTTAATCCAAATCTTTTTACTGAGTACCACAACTTGCGGTAGGCTTTTTGCGTACTCATAATGGAACAAATAGGAGATTACCATGCCATCGGACTTAGATTATCGCGCGATACGTAAACAGGTTGAGGCCGGTATCGTACAAGAAAAATTCCGTCGTCGGATGGGACTTTTTGTGATCCAACTTTTTGTGTTCATCGTCTTTATGATTATTGGTTGGGGGATCTTCCTGAGCAGTGGAGGGGCTACCGCCAGTGCAGCATTGGCAAGCGGTAGTTCCGATAGCCCACTGATGGGTGCGATGGTTGTGTTGAGTATGAGTGGTTTTATGGGTTTGATGTTCCAAGCGGCGAGTTTGTCGATGGATACCAAGCGCGGCGAAGACCGGATTCGTGAGCGTTTGGTGGCGCAGGAAATCAACCGCGAGATGCTCAAAATGGGCATGGATGACGTGGAAGAACACGAGAAGCGTAAGGGTATGATGCGCTTGACGGATGATGGTGAGCTGGAAGAAGTCATCGACGACAGCGCAGGCTTGAATGACGCCATACCATTGAAGCGGCAGCGGTAAGGCGAAGATTTAACCGTACCAGCGCGGAGATAATGCAGAGGGGAGAGAAGATGTCATCACAAATGGATTATAAGGGGATTAAAGAGCGGGTGGAGGTGCGCGTCCGCAAGGAAAAGCGGCTGTCGAAGTTCATCTTGCTGGCGAGCAATATAGGGCTATACGTGATGTTTTTGGTCATCGCGTGGCAAATGTATCTAGCTAACGGTGGCACCCTTCCCAATTGGGACAGCATGGTCAATTTACCGGGATTCGTGCGGTCGGCGGGCGATCCAACCACCAGTGCTTTGATGATGTTGAGCATTGGTTGGGCGGTGGCGATCCTTTTACAGACTGTAGGTTTCATTATCGATTCACCGATTGGCGAACGTTCGATCCGTGACCGTGCGATGGGGCGTGAGATGCGCAAGGAAATGACACGACTGGGCATGGATGAACTTGAAGAACAGGAAAAGCGTAAGGGTATGATGCGGCTGACGGATGATGGTGAATTGGAAGCCGTTGACGATGTGTCAGAAGTAGATGTAACCCCTATTAAACAGAATCGCAAGGCATAATTGGCAAGATTAGATGTGTTCGGGGTGCAGATGGAGGGTGATATGTCCGAAACTGAAATGTTGCCAACCCGCAAATCCTACGGGATGTTTGCGTTTTGGATATTACATACCCTGATGTTGATATTATTCCTCATTCTTGAGGCCAATGGCTTTCACCTTTTGGTGTCAAGTCTTTTCTATTTTACTTGGATCGCAATATGGATTTTTCACGGGATTGTCGTGCTTCTACAACCCCGTGAGCATAACGTAATGGACGATAGCGCGGACATCAATGCTCGTTTGTGGCGACGGATTGTGCTGGGCGCACACAGCGCATTATATGTGGCTTTCGGGCCAGTCGTTCTTGTGTGGTTGTTGTTGACACGACCAAACGTGTATCCACAAGCGGGTGAAGGACAGAGTTTGTGGTTTTATCCGGCGTGGTTGATGGTGCTGTTGGCGCACGCGGCTTATGTGATGATCCGAGACCGGCAACGCAGGTCAGTAGCAGTTGCAGAAAAACGTAAGCGCGATATGCCGCGTTTGGAACGGCTGATGGAGCCGGATGCCGATACGTTTGATACATGGGACGACGATGATTATCAACAGAAAAATAAACGCTAAGACTGATTGTGAGGAATACGATGTCTTACGATGATGAAGAACTCAAAGAAATTAAGCGGGATGTGGATCGAAAATTGTGGCGCTGGGGGTTGTTGGGGGTAAATTTTGTGGCATGGCTTGTGGGCAGCGCGATTGTTGCGGCACTCGATCCAGCGGCAGTCGAAATCGTGGCCCCAGCATGGTTCGGACTGATTATTTTACATGGCTTGCTGGTGTTTCTGTGGATAAAACGTGACCATGATATTCAGGCCGAAGTGGAACGGCGAGCGCAGGTGCGCGGCAGCGAAAAGCTCAAACGTGACCGATTGTACCGGCTATCCGACGATGGCGAATTGGTCGAGGTTGAGGATACAGATGAGGATTACGCGCCCCTGAAAGATATTCACCGGTAGGGCAAAATGGCTGGCCTACGTTATAATGATTGTAACGAGATAGAAGGATGTGGGAGTGCATGAGGCATGGCGTTAACTCCGGGGCAGTTAGTGGGTCCCTACCAAGTGATTGGGCAGCTAGGGCATGGTGGGATGGCAACCGTTTACAAAGCCTACCATCCGCGCTTGGATCGCTATGTGGCGATCAAGGTTATGCACAAGGCCTTCACCGAGGATGCAGGATTTATCGCGCGTTTTGAACGTGAAGCGCAGATCGTCGCCAAGCTGGAACATCCGCATATTGTGCCGGTGTACGATTTCGATGAGTTGGACGGCCAGCCTTATCTGGTGATGAAATTTATTGAAGGGCAGACGCTTAAAAAGGTACTGTCTGATGGGCCGATGCCGCTGCCGGAGATCATCCGCGTGATGGACGATATGGCAGAGGCGCTGACTTACGCCCACCAACATGGCGTACTGCACCGTGATATTAAACCTTCCAATATTGTTATTGACATACATGGCGAGCCGTTTTTGACGGACTTCGGATTGGCGCGGGTGACGAAGGCTGGTGCTTCGACCTTGAGCGCCGATATGATCCTTGGTACACCGCAGTATATTTCGCCGGAGCAAGCCAGCGGCCAAGCGGAACTTGATCCCCGTACCGATATTTATTCGTTGGGAGTGATTCTGTATGAGATGGTGGTGGGGCGTGTGCCATTTACTGCGGATACGCCTTACGCCGTAGTGCATGACCACATCTATACCGATTTGCCACGTCCCAGTACGGTTAATCCATCCGTGCCGCCACAAGTGGAAGCGGTGCTGATGAAGGCGTTGGCGAAGAAAGCGGCTGATCGCTACGACACGGCTATCGACATGATGACAGCTTTTAAACAAGCCTGTGCAGCAGCAGGATTGACGGCGCTGCCTGACAACCGTGATAAGGTGGCAGAACAATCCTTCGCGCGGATGAATAATAGCCTGTTGGACGACTCGCCGACAGTCAGTACGGAAACGCCCGCCAAGGTGGTCAAACCCGCACCCAGTATCCAATCACCATTACCGCCTAAGCCTACGACTTATGTGCAGCCAGCGGAACCGCTTTCGCGGCATGAGGCTCGGTCTGCGAAACGCGAAGAACGCCGCACGAAGAAAAATGTGCAGTGGGAATTCAAGTTTGATGACCAAAATGATTGGAAGAAGCTGGGTGACAGAATCAAAGAAAAGGTCGAACAGGGCGCGGGTTGGGCAGAAAGCCTCGGCAGTTCGATTGAGGATGCGGCTAAAGAAGGCGCACGCGCGGCAGCCTATGAAGCGCATACACCGAAGCCGACCATTTCCGATGAAGCCCGTATACGCGAGAAAATCGAGCAGAAATATAAGGAACGGTCGGGTGTTATCGCCCATGCTATTCCCTACATCATTGTGAATCTGGTGTTGTGGTCGATTTACTTTAGTACGGATGCGGGTGGCTTTCCGTGGCCGATGTTCGTGACGTTTTTCTGGGGCATCGGCATGGCATCACACTTTTTCGCCTATTGGAGCAAATATGGTGGTGGGGCAACGCGGCGGGAAGATGCCATCCAACGCGAGATTGAGATGGAACGCGGACGCAGTTTGAGCTACGAGAAGCCCAAGAATGATGCGCGGATGCGCTTGACGGATGATGGTGAATTGGAAGAAGTGCCGGAGGACGAAATCAGCCTAGCGGAGAAGCGCAAACGCAATTAACGCAAATGGTTCTCAAATGAAGTCGATTCGGTGCTACTCAGACGGCTACTATTGCGTAATAGTAACTGTGAAATAGGCCTCTGTAAGCAGCGAAAAGGTGACTGATGATGACTGAAGCAGACCAATATAACGATATTCGGCGGCATGTTGAAAAGCGCCTTAAGCGGAAGCGAGACATTTATATCTCGGTTGCGGCCTATGTGGTCACCAATGTGGCGCTGTGGTTTTTCTTTCGTCAGAGTTGGGTGCTGTGGGTGACGCTTGGCGGGGGTATCGGCATCACTGCCCTATTATATGATTACTACAACAAATATGGTCCCGGCGCACGAAACAAAGAGGCCGTCATCCAACGCGAGGTCGAACGGGAGATGGCACTGCGCGGAGTATACGAAAAGCCTAAGAATGATGTGCAGATGCGCCTGACGGACGATGGTGAGTTGGAAGAAGTGCTGGAGGACGAGATCAGTCTCGCGGAGAAGCGCAAACGCAATTAGGAAAACGTATCCTCAACTGAAGTCGAAATTTTGCTACGCGTACTATCCGTGTTGCGTAATAGTGTGTGACTGATTAAACATTGACTCGCTGTTAGCAGCGAAAGGATGACGATGATGGCGGAAGCAGACCAATACGATGAAATTAGGCGGCGCGTCGAGAAGCGCTATAAAAAGCGGCAAGAACTGATTACACATATTGCCAGTTATGTTGTCGCGAATGTGGCGTTGTGGTTCTTTTTCGGGCGTGATGGTTGGGTGATGTGGGTGACGTTCGGGTGGGGTATCGGTGTGGTCTCCAACATCATTGATTATTACAACAAATATGGGCCGGGGGCACAAAATAAAGAAGCCGAAATTCAACGCGAGATTGAACGTGAACGTGCCCGCATGGCAGGATATGAGAAGCCCAAAAATGATACGCACATGCGGTTGACGGACGACGGTGAGTTGGAAGAAGTGCCGGAGGACGAGGATCACTGGTCGGAGAAACCGAAGCACCAGTCATAATGAGGTGCGGTGATGCAAGAAACCGAGCCGCGATTTCAACAGCGCTATGCACTTTATATACATCTGACGGTTTATATCATAGTGAGCATGATGTTATGGTTTGTTTATGGCCTCACAGCAAATCAGTGGCAGCTTATGCGATATCCGATTATTGGTATATTGGTTGGTGTATCTCTATTTCTATCTCTTCCTTGGCCGTTACTGATTATGGCTGTATGGGGTATCGTCTTAATTGCACATGGTCTTGAGGATGCAATCCGACGACGGACAGTAATTCAACGGATGGTTGAACGTGAGTGGATAAGTGATTCGCTGTACGAGAAACCTAAGAAGGATAAGCGGAGACGGTGGACGGAACAAGATCACTGGTCGGAGAAACCAAAGCGCCAGTCATAATGAGGTAGGTAATGCAAGAAGCCGAGCAGTATGATGCTATCCGACGGCAAGTCGAACAGCGTTTTCAGCAGCGATATGCTTTCTATACACATGTCGGTGTTTATACGCTGGTGAGTCTCGTGCTGTGGGCGATTTATGCTATTACTGCCGGTTTGGTGTGGGAAATCGCAGATATTCCGGTGATTGGTGGTCTTGTACCGTTTATCTCTTTCCCGTGGCCGTTGATTATCATGGCAGCGTGGGGTATCGGGCTTATCGCACATGGTATGAACTACTACATCAGGTATGGTGAGGGTGCAATCCGGCGGCGGGAGGCTATTAACCGTGAGGTCGAACGGCAGATGGCACTGAACGTGGGCTACGAGAAGCCCAAAAACGACATCCATATGCGGCTGACGGATGATGGCGAACTCGAAGTGATTGACGATGAACCGGTGTGGCCGCTGAAGCATAAGCATCAGTAGCCGTATTATTGAGTAAATAATGAGCAAGAACACGATGGAACAAGATTACGCGGAAATCCGCAAGCGGATCACCAATCGCTACAATAATCGGGCAGAATTCTTTAGCCATCTGGTGGCGTTTTTGGTCGTCAACGGCCTTATCTGGTTACTGCTGCAACCAGAGGGCACATGGTTTACGATTGCGGGTATTTTTAGCGGATTGTGGGGCATGGGGTTGGTGATTCATTTCATCCAATACCTGATGAAAGAAGCCCAAGAACGCGCCATCGAGAAAGAAATTGAACGTGAACGGGCATGGCGGCGTGGCAGCGATGAGATGCAAGAGGGCGAGATTAAACGTAAACGTGACCGTTTGACCTTGAACCACGACGGCGAATTGATGGAAATCGTAGAAGAAGATGATGCCCCGGTGCGTAGGCGTAGGTGATGCGTAGGATATGTTTTTTCGCTAAAATAACATTGTGTACTATACTGTTTGTAACAGAGTGGGCAAGGAGTCTAGCACATGGTTATGAATCCGGTTGCCGTAGTACAGCGTGAAAATGCGCGTTTGCAAGCTGAAAACGAGCATTTGCAAACAGAGTTAAATAGTCTGCGTGAATTTGTACAAGTTTTGAATGATCTCGCGGAACGGGCGAAGGTGGCGACCAACGATGAGGCACTGATGCCGATGTTGGAGGCGACGTTTTGGAAGGCGTTGGGGTTGTTGAACGCGCCGGACGGATCGCTGCTGCTGCTCGATGAAGATACCCAAGAACTCGTTTTTGTTCTGGTACGGGGTGCGTTGGCGAGTGACTTAAAAGGCTATCGCGTTTCCGCACTTGAGGGTGTCGCCGGATGGGTCATCAAAAATCAAGAAGCGACCTTGGTGCGTGACGTGCGGCGTGACCCACGGTTTTCCGAAGCGGTGGATGCCGCCTTTAAGTTCCGCACCCAGTCGATAGCGGCTGCGCCTTTGATCGGTGGCGGTAAGGTTTATGGGCTGATCGAAGCACTCAACCAACCGGGAGACCAGCCGTTTTCGGACTCGGATTTGGGACTGCTGCGGTTATTATGCCGTTTTGCTGGCGAAATGCTGGCGGAGATCGAACGTAGACAGCCGACGGAGTAGTTTGAAGTTAGAAGTCGCAAGTTAAAAGTTTTAAGATAAAAACAAAACAGGACGCAATCTTAATTTGACTGCGTCCTGTTTTATTTTGGGTGTTGATTAAAGAGTTATTCGAAGATCCAAGGATCGGTGTTACGCGGCCATGAATTGAGTTCGGCTTCGGTGAAGAAGTTGCCAATTTCGATGAGGCCATTTTCGACACTATCCGAACCATGTACGAGGTTACGTCCGATTTCGAGGGCGAAGTCACCGCGAATGGTTCCGGCTTCGGATTCCTGCGGCTTAGTCGCGCCGATGGTCTTGCGGGCGGCGGCAACGGCGTTGGTGCCTTCGAAGGCGATGACCACAACCGGTGACGAGGTGATGTAATTCACCAAGCCGGCGAAGAAGGGCTTACCCGCATGAACGGCGTAATGCTTTTCGGCGAGGGATTGTGAAATACGCAGGAACTTCATGCCGATGATACGCAGACCACGTTGTTCAAAGCGCTTGATAATTTCGCCCGTCAGACCGCGCTGCACGGCATCCGGCTTAACGATAATAAATGTACGTTCCATAATGAGTCCTTTCGACAAGAGGTAGACACAATAAACGGGTCGTAGGTGACCCGTTTAAATACGAGATGAACACTGCTAAGGGTGCCGATTATAGCTGATTGAGCGCCTTACGGTAAGTATCAAGCGCGGCTTGCAGCTTGCCCTGACGCATTAAGGTGTCGCCCAACACACGGTGAACGGCGGGGCTGGTCTTAAATTTATCAGCGAGTTTGCCGAGATCATCGACCACATCATCCAAAGCGGCGTTGGCACGGATGAGCATTTCATAATGTGGCAGGCTGGCATCCAGATTATTGCTGGTGGCGTGAGCGCGCGCACTTTGGAGCGTGGCAGCCACATCAATATTCTGGACAGCGACAGGCACGGGCGCAGGTGAGGCACGTACCGGTACGATAGCTGGCGCTGATGGTTGTGCTATGACCGGTGTGATAGCGGCTGGCGCAGGTACTGGCACGGGAGCTGCTGGCGTGACGACCATATCATCTTTAGTCGAGGTGATGGTCTGCTTGAGCCAGTCAGGAATATCGGCGGCTTCAACATCCACATCATGCAGCCAATCGGGCACATCGGCAGCACCCGCCGTTTGTGGCTCGGTGATTTCCATCGTCAGCCAATCGGGCATCGCCGTTGTCGCTTCTGCTTCCGGTTGGGTGAAGGCTGCGGCGGCTGGAGGTTGTGCGGCTGCCACGCCACCCAGCCAATCGGGTATCACGTCCGGTTGACCTGCTGGCACGTCTTTTTCCGGTGGCAGCGATGCGCTTTGCAGCGTGGTGGTCGTCGATATGATAGGCGTTGGCGCAGCCGGTATTGTGGGCTGCTCGGTCAACTGCTTCGCATCACCATGCGCCTGCATGTATTCCATCTCAAGGGCTTCAACCCACGGATCGGTAGGATCAAGGAGGCTGGATGCTTGCACCTGCGGCTCGTAGATTGGTGTATCTGCGGTCGATATAAAGCCGCTGGTATCCGCCCAGCTTTCGGGAGCCGGTGTCGCAAAAATGCTATCCAGATCGTCGGTTTCCGGCTCGTCTTCGCGAAGCCAGTCGGGAATATCCATCGCATCAGGCGGCTCAAGGATGGTGTCAATCAGGGCTGGTGTCTGAGCCATCGGCACAGGAGCCGGGGTCAGTTCATCCAGCGGGATCGCATCGCCCACCTGCTCAATGAGCCAATCGGGTAGATCGGCCTTCACGGGTGGCGCATCAGGATCGTAATCACCTGATAACTCTTCGGGTTCAGCACGGCTCGCGCCTTCTTGCAACTGGCGCTGCATCCACGCTTCCATCTGGTCATGGGGTACCAGTTCACCCTTTTTGAGTGCCTGTTGAATATCGGTATCCGACATTTCTTGGGCAGAGGGCGGCGGTGCGGCCTGTGGTGGTTTGGATGTCTCAAATGCTTGTGA
>JACDGI010000207.1 GCA_013821665.1 Anaerolineae bacterium | reverse complement strand
GGGTAGAAAGCTGGCGGATTATCGTCTGCGACAGGTGGGTTTCGTGTGGCAGAACGTCAGCCGCAACCTACTCCCGAACCGCTCCGCTTTACGAAATGTCACACTACCCATGATGATGGCGGGTGTTTCGCCGTGGCAGCGCGGTAAGCAAGCCCGTGAATTATTGGATGCGGTTGGGTTAAGCGACAAAGCCAACCAACGTCCAGCGGCACTTTCCGGTGGTCAACAGCAGCGCGTGGCAATCGCTGTAGCTTTAGCAAACCAACCCGTTCTGTTATTGGCCGATGAACCCACCGGTGCTTTGGATCGGCAAAGTGCAGCGCAAGTAGTCGAGCTGTTGCAAATGTTACGTCAGCGCTACGGACTAACCATTTTGTTGGTGACACACGATCTGGAAGTCGCGGCACATGCGGATCGTGTACTCACCCTGCGCGACGGTGCGTTAGGTCAGGATATGTCGAAAATGGGCGACGACAGCCCACGAATGGACGAAGCGGGCAGCATCCGTTTGCCGGAAACCGTGCGCTCTGTTCTTTCGGATGCCTCACATATATCAGTTGAAATCCGGCCTGAAGGCATTTTACTGCGACCTGAAACCGAGGCTGACGAGATCATGACGATGGGCGATACCTTGATGGATGCGCCACCTGCCCCCAAACGTCGCTTCGGTTGGCTGCGGCGTAAACCCGTCCAAAAGGTGCAATCATGACCGAATATCTCATTGAAGCACACGGCATCGAGCGGACTTTTGGGACATCGGCTAATCCGGTGCGCGTCCTGCGCGGGCTTGATGTGTGTGTCGAGTCGGGGACGCTGGTCGCCTTATATGGGCCATCGGGCAGTGGTAAAACCACCCTGCTCAACCTGATCGGTGCCTTGGATAAGCCAAACGCCGGAACGATCTTGCTTAAGGGTCAAGACATCGTGAAGATGAATGATGGCAAACGCGCCAAACTACGGCGGACGCAGATTGGTTTCATCTTTCAGAGTGATACCCTACTGCCGACTTATACAGCCATGGAAAATGTTGATCTGGCGCTGCGGCTGCCGCGATTGGGTATTTTTGAACGGCGACGACGCGCACAATCGGCTTTGCAAGCGGTCGGATTAACCGCGTGGGCCAGCCACGTACCGGATGAGTTGAGCGGTGGTCAACGGCAGCGCGTTTCGATTGCGCGGGCGCTGGCTTTACACGCGACCATCATTCTAGCGGACGAACCGACCAGCGGTCTTGACACGCGCACCGCTCGGCACATTTTGACCTTATTCCGCAACATCGCCCACGAACAGGGCACCACACTGTTCATCGTGTCGCATGATCCACTGGTGGTGGATTATGTTGATCAAGCATACGACTTAGTGGATGGGCGGCTGGTCGCTCGTCCGATACCGACTCGAACTTAAAGGGGGCTGAATCGCATATGAATAATACTCAAAAAAGACTGCCTATTTTATTGCTAGCACTGATGCTGGCGATGACGGCTTGTAATTTGCAACAATCGCCGCCCGCTTTTGCGGTCACATTGACCTCTGCCGTGCAAGCGGAAACACCTACCGCTACGGCTGCTGCCGCCACCGAAACCATACCGCCTTATACGCCCTTGGCGACGCTCACACCTTCGCCCACGCTGCGTCCGCCACCGACCTTTGAACCGCCGACCATGACCTTACCGCCGTCCGCTGTACCCAGCATCACGCCCACATCGACGCTCGATTTAAGTGTCTCAATCCCCGGTTTGCACGGCGCGGAAACAGCGACACCCGCCTCCACGCCGGGATGTACACCGCGTAAGGATTGGAAGCTTCGTTATACCGTGCAGCGTGACGATGCGCTGGTCAAGATTGCGGATAAATATGGTTCGAGCGTACAGGAAATCGCTGCCGCCAATTGTCTCACCGATGTCAACGCGATTGTCATCGGGCAAGAATTACGCGTACCGGGAAACAGCCAACCGATTGCGCCTTATGTATGCGATGCGTGGGAAGTTCTGACACCCCTCAACGGCACACAGGCCATCGAAGGCACGGGTACAATTACCTTTAACTGGCGCGGGCCTCGTGCGGCCCACAACCTCATCCGTGTGGTGCGGCCTGATGGCTCAATCTTTGAAAGCGTGGTTGATTTACGCGAGAATCAGGAGGTGGATCTGGTCAACAATCTGGCACAGCAAGGCACCTACACATGGTACGTCTATCCGTTGGATTCGAACTACGTACAAATCCCGTGTCATGAAGGCGGCCCGTGGACGTTTATGAAGCCTATCTCACCGACGATCACGCCGACGCTGGCACATTAAAGTAATCGGACACCGCTTTATACAGAGGGTATGGTTTATCAGCCATCGCCTCCCTCAAACTCCCTCCCCACTTCGTAGAGAGGGAGCTTAAAAACAACTTTGATTTATATATCGGGCTGCGCCGATGAGGTGCTGGTCGATGTCCAGCTCACCGGATGGGCTGGCACTCAACTCGTCAACGCCATCCGCCAGTGCCAACAGGGTCAAAACACGACGGTCATCGCCATCCTTTCTGAGGATGAAACAGCGCTGGTGGATGTCATTAATGAACCCCTGCTCGTCACCCAATCTGCCGGTTTGGAAGTCCGCAAAGTGACGCATCTCATCCAGTATTTCATGGGATTAACAGCCTAGGGTCAGCCTGATTCTTCCTTCGACGTGATGATAACTTAATTTATACCTAAAAATTGTTATACTGCTGTGAAACTCAATGCGCCGATTAATCCGTTGCAGTTATACTGGATACTAGAGTGCTGGCAACGAGTGATAATCAATGACCGAAAAGTCTCCACAAGACGACGTTTGGAAGAGTCTCGATTGGGATAACGATGACCGCCGCTTGGAAATCGAACGCGAACGGTTACGCCAACGTGCCCGCCAATATGCCGCCACATCCGGCGATGACGATACACCGGCTGATCAGGTCGAAACCCTGCTGACATTTAATCTGGGTACAGAACGCTACGGCATCGATGTGATGCTGGTACGCGGCGTTCGTGCCGAGCAAAAGATTACACCGGTGCCGGGAGTGCCGAATTTCTACCGGGGTGTCATCAATGTACGCGGTCAAATCGTCACCGTTTTGGATCTGCGCTATTTGCTGAGCATGAGCAACCCGGAAACGCATACGCCGCCGACCGAAGTGATGATCACACAGGCCAACAACTTACGTTTGGGACTGCTGGCACATAAAGTCAATGGTGTGGAAAGTATCCCACGCAGCGAGATTAATCCCGTTGATCATCTACCATATTCTCAAGGCGTGACAACCGAACGCCTGATCGTCCTGAATCTCCAACGTTTATTCGAAGACCCGCGCCTACTGGTGGGAGTAAATGAAACATGATGAATGAAACAATAAAACCGATACGCACTCAAATGACAAGCCGCATTCTGGTTTCCGCCACCCATATTATGTCCTTGGCAATGGGGCTGGTCGCGGCAGTGCCCATCCTACTCTTCGGACTGACTGCCAATGCCTCCATCGAGAATGGACGCATCATCGTCTGGGCGCTGCTCTCATTTGTGATCGGCTGGCTGGTCGGTAGCGTGGTGCATTTCCTGACGCGCCCTTCAACCGACCTGATCCTCGACCAATTCGGCAAATCGCTGGATATGGTGGTACTGGGTGATTGGCGGCAGCGTTTGGATGTCTCCGAACTCTCAGCCAATAATGATGAAGAACGGATGCTCAAGCGTTTGGGTGAAGCCGTCAACCGTGTCCTTGACCGTTTGCAGGGCATCGTCGCTGAAATCAATGATGCCGTAGGCCGTGTCGAAGCCGATACGCAGGAAATCCTCACCGCCATGACGCGCCAGATCGCGATGGCAAATGAGCAGGACGCAGTCGTCACCGAAACCACCGCCACAGTGAACGAAGTCCGTGCCACCGTCACCGAAACAGCCGAACGCGCCCAGAGTGTAGCTGAAACGGCACAAGTTTCGGTGGATATTTCCCGTACTGGAACCGAGTCGGTCACACAAACCGTTCTCGGTATGGAAGTCATTCGTCATCGTGTGGAAGACATCGCCGATAACATTCTCGTCCTTTCCGAAAACACGCAGCAAATCGGTGAGATTATCGCCACCGTCAACAGCCTCGCAGACCAATCCCGTATGCTGGCGCTCAACGCCTCGGTTGAAGCCGCCCGCGCGGGTGAGGAAGGCAAAGGTTTCGCCGTCGTCGCTTTGGAAGTGCGTAATCTGGCCGATCAAAACCGTGAAGCAACTGTTCAAGTACGTGAAATCCTCGGTGAAATTCAACGTGCGACCAACGCCGCCGTGATGGTCACAGAAGAAGGCAGCAAGGGTGTCGATCAGGGGCAAACATTGGTTAACCGCGCCGGTGATTCGATCCGTGATTTGAGCCACGCCATCGAAGAAGCTGCACTGGCTGCCATGCAAATCGCCGCCAGCACACGCCAGCAGACCATCGGCATGGATCAACTGACGCAAGCCATGCGCACCATCAAAAAGGCCACCACCGAAACCCTGAATACCACCCTACAAGTGAAAGCCAGTGTCCAAAACCTGCGCGATGCATCCAACCGCATCAACATGGTTCTGAGTGGATTGAAACTGTAAAACCAATTGAACTGCCAAGTCGCCAAGAACACCAAGTTCAATACAAAGAGCAGTAGAGAACGCTAACAAATGACCGACCCGCAAGATAACGAACTCTTAAATATATTCTGGGTTGAGGTGGGCGATTACCTCCAGAAGCTCAATAGTTTGCTGCTGCAAACCGAGGCTGCGTCAACGGCTAACCCTGAAGCCATCCGCGAGATGAACCGTTTCGCCCACAGCATGAAGGGTGCCGCACGGGCAGTCGGCATCGGAGTCATCGAAACTCTGTCGCACTACATGGAAGACATTTTTGGCGCGGCTCTGAAAAGTCATCTGGAACTCACGCCAACCACCTGCGATTTGCTGTATGACTCGCTGGATTTGATTCAAAATGTGGTCAATGGTGTCGATAACAGCACCGACCAGTTAGCTTCGACGATTGCCCGCTTGGAGCAAACCATCGCCTCGGATGCAGCCGCCAACAACGAAACGCAACCAGTTAAAATCACCACCAATAGCATGGCTGCCGTCGAAACTCCCATTGTTAAAGACATCCCGCAGTTACCGCCTGTGGATAAAACGCCGCGCAAAACAACAGCTACCGTAACACCATCGCATCCATCCGATGAGATGATGACCGTTTTGCTGCCCGCCTCCGAGGAAAGTGTGCGTGTGCCTGTTTCGCGTATGGATCGGCTGATGGGTGAAGTCAGCGAACTGTTGGTGGCACGGATGCACAGTGAAGAACGGGCGCGCGAATTCCACCGTCTGCAAAAGCTCAACCAGCGTTGGCAGCGGGAGTGGCGCAGCGTCCGCACCTCATATATCCGGTTGGCGCGGCGCATGCAGCACGAACAAGGCGAGATGTGGGAAGAAGTCGTCACGCTTTTTCATTTCCTTGAAGAAAATCAGCGTTATCTACAAGAAACTCAACGTCAACTGGCGCACCTTTCGCGCGAACTCACGCAGTACAACGCCAGTTTGACGATGCTGACCGAACAGTTACAGGACGACATCAGCGGTATGCGGCTGGTGCCGTTCGACACGTTGGTCAACAGTTTCCAACGCTTAATCCGCGATCTGGCGCGTGATATGACCAAAGAAGTTCATCTCACGGTGGATGGCGCGATGGTCGAGATGGATAAAACAGCGCTGGATGCCCTCAAAGAACCGATTATGCACCTGCTGCGGAACTCGGTCGATCACGGCATCGAAACACCACAGGAACGTGAACAGTCAGGCAAGTTAGCGCTTGGCTCAGTGCAAATTTCCGTCGAGCAGCGTGGTAAAGAAATCGTCATCCGCGTGAGCGACGATGGACGCGGCTTAAATACCAGCGGCATTCTACGCAAGGCCGAGCAACTGGGTATTATCTCGTCACAAGTAGCGGCTGATCTTTCACCGGAAGAAGTTTATAACCTGATCTTCCATCCCGGCTTGAGTACGGCGGCTGAACTGACCTCCATCAGCGGACGCGGCATGGGCATGGACATCGTGCGTATCCGTGTCGAAAGTTTGCGTGGTCGAGTCAGCGTCCAAAGTATCGCGGGACGCGGCACGACCTTCACCATGCGTCTGCCACTCTCACTCACACGGTTAAGCTGTATCCTGCTTCAAGTGGGGGGGCAGGATTTCGCTGTACCGTCAGTGAGTGTGTGGCGAATGCTTAAGCTCAAGCGTGAGCAGTGGTTCACGGCTGAAGGTCGGGATATGGTCATCATCGAAAACCGTCCGATTCCGGTGATTTCATTAGCGGGGATTTTGGGTACCGCCCCTGCTCCCGAACCCGAAGAAATCCCGCTGATGGTGCTGGCATCCGGTGAAAAATATATCGCCTTCCAAGTGGATGATCTGTATAGCGAACAAGAATTGGTGCTCAAGCCACTCGGCCCCGAAATCACCAACGCGCCCTATATTTCCGGTGGTGCCCTGCTCGGTACAGGCGATGTCATTATCGTGCTTGATCCCAACGACCTGATACGTGGTGCCAGTGGTCAACCGCGTATTTCAATGCGCCGGATTGAAGCCACCAAAGAAGTCATCGAAGAAAAGCGTCTGCGGGTGCTGATCGCAGACGACTCGATCACCACACGCACACTCGAAAAACACATCTTGGAAACAGCCGGTTACGAAGTACATGTAGCCGTCGATGGCCTCGAAGCGTGGGAACGGCTGCGCGAAATCAATCCCGATGTAGTAATTAGCGATGTCGAAATGCCACGTATGACGGGTTTGGAATTGGCCGCACGCATCAAAGGTGACGAGCAAACCCGCCGTATTCCGGTGGTGTTGTTGACTTCACTCAGCAAGCCGCAGCAGCAGGAAGCGGGTTTGAAGGCTGGTGCGGATGCCTATCTGGTGAAGTCACGCTTCGAACAAGGTGAGTTGCTGCGTGTGATTCGGAGCGTGGTGTAGTTGAGTTCGTTCTTCCATATCACACCTTATGAGCCTTGGACTTATCAAGGTGAGTCACTGCCTGATATTGTGCATGAAATCAAATTTATCTCAGAAATAAAACTCGTATGGCCTGAAATTCAGATATGGGAAACGCCAGCATATGGCAGAGCCGCTTGGGAACTTAATTACGATATAGACACCTCTGATGATGAGGATTGTATGCAAGGAATGGTTAATAAAGATGGGCAATTGTCAGTGAACGCTAGAGGATCACTGGTTACATTTGCAAAACTCGCGATCTGGTATCGGAGTTTTATACCGACAAATCAAAAGTTGTATATGTGGTGGGATACAAATGTGAAACCCTTTGAACTTACGAATTCTCTCAATGTGGATCAGTTTGTTAACCTCGATTGGTGGACTTAATGTCTGAACGTGGCCCCATCCGTGTGTTATTGGCTGACGACAGCGCCACCACCCGCAGTTATCTGGCGGGGTTGATTGCGGCTGCCCCCGGCCTAACCGTCGTAGGGGAAGCACGGGATGGCGAGGAAGCCGTGCGGCTGGTCGAAGCCCTACATCCCGATGTGGTGTCGATGGACATTCGGATGCCGCGCCTCGACGGTTTGGAAGCCACCCGTCAAATTATGGCAAGCCGCCCGACTCCAACCGTGGTCGTCAGCGCCTTGGTCGAAGAAGATGTAGACCTATCCTTTAAGGCGATGGAAGCGGGCGCATTAGCCGTCTTACGCAAGCCACCTGCCCATCGTGACCCCGATTACAGCCTCCTTCAACGCGAATTTATCACCACGCTCAAGGCAATGGCAGGTGTGACGGTGGTACGGCGCTGGCCGGAAATACCAACAGGCATCGTATCCAGCGGTGAAAACCAGTCACCGAAAAATGAGAACGGTTCAAAATACAATATTGCCAGCCCTGACACCTCTGTAAGCAAACCAGAAGTTATCGCTATCGGTGCCAGTGCAGGTGGGCCAAGTGCGCTTTCCAGTCTATTAGCAGGTTTACCGGCTGATTTCATGCCTCCGGTGGTCATCGTCCAACATATGCCAGATGAATTCCTGCCGGGACTTGCCCGCTGGTTGGGTAAACATACTCCTTTGCGCGTGTGCATGGCCGAAAGTGGACAAGCTTTACAACCCTCCACCGTGTATCTGGCAGCGGGCGGCGCACATCTCACGGTCGCGCGGCGCGGGCGTAACCTGATTGCCAACACGGTCGCCGATACAAGCAATGAGCGTTACTGCCCTTCGATTGATGTGTTTTTGGCCTCCGTTGCCGAAGTTTGTGGTACAACGGGAGTTGGCATCATTCTCACAGGCATGGGTGATGACGGCGCGAAAGGTTTGTTGGGCATCCGCAAAGTCGGTGGGCGCACCTTTGCACAGTCCGAAGCAAGCTGCACAGTATTCGGCATGCCGGGGGTCGCAATCGCCAATGGCGCGGTCGAACAAACCTTGACTCCTGAACAAATGGCAGAAGCATTAAGAAGACTAACCGAAAATTCATGAAAAATAGTGTTTTCGTTTGTTTTTACAAACAAGTGAAATTGCTTGGAATGGCGTATAATCAAAGAAAGGGAGTGTGCGGGTCGCAATAATGTCCGTCAGGGCATGACCGCACAAACAATTATGGCGCTGGATGTACTTTTAATCGAAGACAGCAAAACACAAGCCGCGCAGATTAAAGCCACGCTGGAAAGTCTGGGACTTGAAGTGCGTGTTGCATATGATGGTTTGGATGGAATACGGTCAGTCATGGAAAAGCATCCGGGACTCATCGTACTGGATGTCAAGTTACCGGGTATGGATGGCTTTCAGGTGTGTCGGCGTTTGAAACGCTCACCCGATACCGCCTCTATTCCGATTATTATGTTGACCGAACGTGACGAAGCACAGGCGACCATGTCCGGCTTACAAGCGGGCGCGGATGATTATATTCCGAAGGACATTTTCGCGACTGAGCATTTGATGACGACCTTGCAAGAAATGGGGCTGCTAGAATAAGTATGACACGTTACAAAAGCCCCTATGCTATGCTGCCACCTGTCCTGAACGTTCAACTTGAGAGCGGGATGGATATTATGATTGCGCGCAACACGGCGCGGCGTGCAGCCTCGTTATTGGGGTTTGCACCGGCTCGTCAGGCGCAGCTTGCCAGTGTGGCGGCTACGCTTGGTGAATTGGTACTCAAGACTGGCGCAGTCCACACCTTGAACTTTAACGGTGTGAGCAACGGAGACAAGACCGGCATCCAACTGTCGGTGGCAACTCCGTGGCTGGCAAATGTCGCGGTTGGCAATGTGATGATCGCGCTGCGCCAAAAGTTGGGCGATCTGATTGACGAGATTATCGTGGAAGGTGATGAAATACCAACTATCGTCACCGTCATGTGGCGCAATGAGAACGAAAACATCCATGCCCACAGTGATGACTAATGATACTGTCCGGCTGCCCCTGCTCACCTTCCGATTAGGTGAGGGACGTTATGCCTTACTCATCGAAGATGTGGTAGAAGTGGCAGCGATGGTCGATATGCTCAGTTTACCAACGGAACGCACCGAGATACTGGGTTACATCAACCGGCGTGGGAGCATTTTACCGTTGGTGGATTTGAGAAGAGTTTTTAAGCAACCGAGTGCCCCGATTACCAGCGCTACTGTATTTATCGTAGCGGCTGGGGGCAACAAGCAATTTGGTCTGGTCGTGGACGCAGTCGAGCAGGTGGAATATGTGGATGCCCTTCAAATGAGCGACACATTGGCCTCCAGCCCATACTTGCACGGTATTATCAGTCATCAGAATGATATGATTTCGATTATCGCACTGCCCTCGCTAATGGAATTAGCGCAGTAAATCCCGGCAGCAGTCGGGTCAGGAAACAATGAAAAGATGACAGCAGCAGAGATGTCTTCAACAGGCGAACACCTAAACAGCGGGACACGGCGCAGTGACCGAATCTTAATCGTGGCGCGTGACCAAGAACTCCGCGCGAGTTTGATTGATACGCTCGAATCGGTGGGCGGATACATGGTTAATCAGGCGCGGACGTTTGAAGAAGCGTTGAGCGAAATCCTGCTGACCGATTTTGATTTGATCGTAACCGAGGCCGAACTGCCGGACTTGAGTGGTGTCGATTTGCTGGCGGTGGTCGGCGGCTTACGTCCACATGCACGGGTGATTATCATCGATGATGACCTTTCGGCACGCAGCGCGGTAGCGGTTTACCGGCTGGGTGCGGTTGATTATCTCTATAAACCGTTGAACATGTCCTTCGTAGTGATGCAGATCGAACGGCAGCTTGAGTTGGGTCGCGCACTGGCAAACCGACCGGCTCATGCAGATGCACCAACAGTCAAAGATTCGAGTGCTGACCGTGCTAAGCGGCTTGATCCGCAAACACGTCCGGCAGCGCTGGTGTTGGGCAGACCGCAATTCAACCGCATCAATGCCGAGTTGAAAGACCTGCTGGAACATGTGAAGGCCAGCTTCGTGGGCTTGATCGACGCGGATGGCAACATGGTCGGTGCGGCAGGTACACTTCAAGAATATGATCTGCAACTGCTGACGCGGGCATTGAACATTGACCACAAGGCACAGAACTCCTTGGCGAGTATCTTGGAAGAAGCCAAGTTCCATTCGACGTATTTCGAAGGCGCACATAACGGTGTTTATATCGTGGAATTCGGTTCGCCCTATACCGTGTCCCTAGCGGTGATCTGCGGTACGGATGTGAAGGCGGGTATGGTGTGGTTGTATACCAAACGTACAGCCAATGTCATCGACGAAGTGCTGAAGTCGATCCCACAACCACGACGCTTCCCGACGTTCTAAGACAAATACGGTTTAACCGCAGAGGCGCAGAGAAATTCAGAGAACACAACGAGGATGAAAACCATCCTCGTTTTTGTTTATGGCAGAAATTGCACAATTTGCACATTTCCCGTAACTGCTCAGGTAGGGAAAAAGTACCGAAAAAGATAAAAACAAGCTAGAGTCATGGGTATGAAAGAAACCAACGAGCGGTTAAGCATTGAACAACTACAAGGGCTGGAAAAAGCCGACTTGCTG
>JACDGI010000206.1 GCA_013821665.1 Anaerolineae bacterium | reverse complement strand
GATCGGTTCAGTGAAAATTTGGAACGCACCCAACATCTGAATGACCAAAATAAAAAAAGTCGTCGGGCTGACTAACGGAATGGTCACAAAGCGAAGCAACTGCCTACGATTTGCACCATCGACTTTGGCCGCATCATAGAGAACTTCGGGTACAGCTTGCAAAGCTGCTAAATAGATCACCATCGTAAAGCCAACATTTTTCCACACTGTGAAGATGGCAACGCTGACTAACGCCCATCCCGGCCATATGCCTTGACCGGGGGCATTTAGGAAGTCAGGCGGACTAATACTGTTGACCCATGCCAACAACTGCGGTGAAGATTGAATCCAACTTTGACCGAGTAAACTCCCCTTTAGTTCCCATATACCTGCTGCAAAAACACCATTCTGATTGAATAAAAAGCGGAAAACCATCGCTGCGGCAACTACACTAGCGACGACCGGCATAAAATAGAGCATTCGGTAAAATTTGGCCCACCGTAGACCCATATTCAGGATGATTGCCAAAGTGAAGCCCAACACAATCTGTACCGGAACTATGAGGGCGGTGTACCAGAACGTGTTTTTGATCACGCTGCCGAAAATCGGGTCTTTTGTAAACAGTTCAATATAGTTTGCGGGGCCGATAAATTTGGGCGCAGTAATCAAATCCCATTGATGAAAACTCAGGGCAAGAGAAATGACTATCGGAGCTAGGACGAAAATAATGAAACCAATGAGGCTGGGGAGCAAAAAGAGATAACCTTCAAACTGCTGATCTGCCCGCCAAACACCAATTCCCAATTTATAACTGAGTTTTTGCAAGAGGGTGGATGGCTGATGTGCTTCCACTTTTGGTGATAAATCCCTTGCACTGTCCATAGACTCTCTCCATTCGAGGTTGAACAAAACGCGGGGCAGAGTAACGACTCTAACCCCGCGCTTTATGAACTTCAGGCAGCTATGCCGCTGTTAATCCGAGACTATTTCTTGTAGCCGTGATCAGCGAGGTAAGTGTTAACGCTGTCGCATACGCCCGGAAGCACATCGGCTGGCTTGGCTTCACCCGCCCAAATCGAAGTCAATACCGGGTTGATGATGGTGCTGTTGAGTTCATTCCAATCAGCAAACCAACCGTTACCATTTGGCGGTGCGGACGCTGCACCAACCAGCCACGCCTGCTTGTTGGCAGGGCCGCGCTTGTCATTCAGGAATACGGGCGAATTGGCACCGGATTTAGTGGGAGGGAATGCATCACCTGCCGAGAAGTAGACAGCCTGTCCACCATCGGGTGATTGTAGGAACTGCATGAATGCCCAGGCTGCGTCTGCCTTCGCCGTGAGAGCGCTCATAACCCAAGCTGCACCATTAGTGCTGCCTGCCTGTCGTCCACCACTCGGGGCTTTCGGTACTGCTGCCACGTCGTAGTTGATACCGGCGGCGTTCAGCGCTGGCACACGGCTTGCATTCTGAATGAACATCGAGGTTTGGTCAGAAAGGAACACCGCCTGATCACCACCTGCCTGACCGAGGTTCGCATCTTTCCATGCAAGGCCGTCATTCATCAGACCCGCAAAATATTCGATACCGGCAACGGCTTCGGGAGCACTGAGCTTGCATTCGGTAGGCTTGAACATATCATCAAGAATCTGACCACCATTAGCGCCCACAAAGTCGAAATACTTGCCGCCTTCCATTGCGAGCCCGTAGCGGGAAACGCGACCACTGGCATCTTTTACGGTGAGGGCCTCGGCTGCCTTATGCAGATCGTCCCATGTCCAGTCATCAGTTGGATACTTTAGGCCGGCCTTATCGAAGTCGTCCTTGTTGTAGTAAAGGGTTTCTACACCGCTATCCCGTGGGAGACCATAAACCTTGCCGTCCCATGATGTGCTTTCCAATGCACCCGGCCAGTAATCGGTCAAATCCATCTTGGTCTTGTCGATATAAGGAGTGAGGTCTTGGATCAATTTGCTGGACGCATATTTCTGAATAGGGGACATGAAGAACACATCGGGGATAGCTGTGCCATCACCGGCTGCAAACAAGGTATCCAATTTGGTGAAATAATCACCCCAAGGTTGTGACCACAATTCGACCTTAACGTTCGGATTGGCTTTCATATAGGCATCGGCAACTTGCTGATGCACAGCGATTTCTTCAGGGCTGCCCCACATACCCCATAGTAGGGTCGTTTGATCCTGCGCGACTGCGACATTGCTAAAGGCCGTAAGGATTAAAAGGATAATAAAAAGACCAGTAAGGCGTTTCCTCATTTTTTGTAGCTCCTATGAACAGTGAACTTGTGAAACGTGCGCGATACTCCCAACAAGCGCGATTATAACGCCTTCGTGAGGTAATGCCATCAAGACAATAAAACCACTTTATACCGGTCCACCACCTGCTCGGACTGCAAAGTCGTTAATCTCGGTGCTGCGTGCTGCTTCCGGTTTAGCTGCTAATAAATCATCGAAAAGTGGGAGTTTTGCTGTTTGAACACCAGCTTCGGCATACAAATACATGGACGCTGACCAACCCTGTAAATCGAAGCCCATTGGATGTCCACTGACACCGTGCATCCACTCATTAAAGCCCTCGTTCTCGCCTCTCCCTTGTTGGTTGGCACTGGCTAAGAGCAACAGCAGTCGCTCGGCCTCCGACTGCCACTGATGACGGACTAATGCTGCTACATGGAATCCCCCAACCATCGGCCAAATCCCGCCATTGTGATATTGGTGAGGCAGGTTGAGATTTCGGCTGCGATAGTAACTGCGCCAATCACTTTCGCCCGGATTTATAGGTGGGTAAATCGCTTTGCTTGGGAAAGGTTCGGCGATACCCACCTGATACATGTAGCGTAGGATATGTTCGCTGCGATGATAATCAGCGATGCCAGTCAAAATGGTAAGGCAGTTACCGAGCGTGTCGCACCAATCGCCATATTCACGGAAAGCTACCCACGGTAGATAATAAGGTCGGCTCGAAATGGTACCGATGTTGTGATACAGCATAAACCATTCCAAGCGGATAGCCTTGAGCCGTTCCAAATGTTCAGCAAAATGTTCAGCGACCCAACAGCGGTCAATCCACATCAACAGGTTGATACGCTCGTGAATCTGCGCCGCATTCACATGCACTTGATGCCCAACAGAGCTGGCTGTTAAACGCTTCCACATCAACTCATACGCCAGCACCGCCGCGTAGTACAGAGCGTTGTCATACAGAGTGTTATAGCGGACAGCGATCAAATCCATCCAATTGCCTGCTTCGGGGATTTCGAGCAGACCGCACTCATTCATGTCCTGATATTCTAGCCAGATGAGCGCTTGGGTGATTTTCTCCCAGTTTTCGTTCAGAAAGTCGATGTCGCCTGTGGCTTGTACTTGCAAAAAATGCAGTAGGATGAACCACAGATTGGCATCGACCGCGCCAGCGTTTTCGGTGCTGATATAACCATTGTCAGGATTCACATTCAAGGGGATAAGCCCGCGTCGGGATTGGTGTGCGCCCAGAGTTCGTAAACTGGCCTTTGCTGTCGCCATAAGCTCTGGATCGCCGCTGGCAAATGCGCCTAAAGACACAATACCGTTATCCCGCGCCCAGACTTGCGGATAACCCGCAGCTAACCCTGATGCCCGAAACCCGCTGGGTGTGACACAGCGGTGTAAGACTTCTAATGCCCTATTATGCGCATCTCTCTGGATTTGATCGTCTTTTTTCATGATGGTTACTTCTTTTAAACGTTTGAATCTGTTGTATTTTAACACTAACCACGCACCTTGTAACCAACCAATTCGAACAACTGGTCGTACCAATCATGCTTTGGATGAATATTGTTTTACAACGTGTTATCATCAGCCATTGCCCTTAAATGACCGATGATTGAGAGATACACCTACCTTAGTGCCAGTATTTCTAATAAACGATATGATTGATGGTTTAATGTAATAAAGTGCCCTTCATCGCGGAAGTTATGGATATATTTTACAAAATCAGGTATGTCCGGTACGCGGGACTATTGCTCATACTGTGCCTTAGCGTAATTATTGTTCCGGTACAGGTCATGTCGGACAACACGATCACTACAGAAACGCTCCCTTTCACGACGAAGCCTGTTTGTTCGGGCCGATTTATCGCACATGATCTTGATCACACGACGACAGTAGCAGGTGGCAATCGTATTCGTATGTTTGAGGCCAATGGTGGCGGTGTTGCCATCAACGACCTTGATAATGATGGCGATTTGGACATTGTCTTGACCAATCAAGCCGGCATGAATACCATTTTGTGGAATGATGGACATTTGAACTTTCGTACCGAGCGTATGGCACATGGCGATTCACGAGCAGCCACGATTGTTGATGTGGATGGTGATGGCCGCTTAGATATTGTTTTTTCGCGTACCAAAACAGCGCCCACCTACTGGCATAACGAGGGTGGCGGTCACTTTTTAAGAGAATTTTTGCCCGGTATCGGTAAACCAATTTATGCCATCAATTGGGCTGATCTGGACGGCGACGGTGATTTGGATTTGGTCGGCGCGACCTATGATGCCAGTTTACTCACGGATTTTGGTCAAGAGTTTCTTTTGAGTGGAAATGGCGGGGTATATTATTACGAAAATCGAAACGGTCAATTTCATCTCTATGGCCTATCCACCAATGCTCAGGCCTTAGCTGTAGCGTTGGTCGATTTAAACCACGATGGACATCTGGATATTTGGGTCGGCGATGATTTTGCGGTGCCCGACCAGATATGGTATTGGTCGTCCACCGGCTGGCAGCCTGTAAAATCAATGGCTGTCATGTCACATAGTACCATGAGCCTTGATTTTGCTGATATTAATAACGACGGCCAAAATGAAGTTTTTTCAACAGACATGAAGCCGTATAATGGAGATGTGCAAGGTGAAAAAGTATTACCTGCCATCATCAGTTCGATCAATGAAGGTCGTAACCTGAAGACTGATCCGCAGGTGAGTGAAAACGTATTGCAAGCCGTTGGCGATTTTAAGAACGTTGCATCCGCTGAAGGTGTTGACGCGACTGGCTGGAGCTGGTCAGGGAAGTTTGGCGATTTTGATCAGGATGGATTTTTGGATTTGTATGTGGTCAATGGCTTTGCGGAGATGTCTACTTTTCCGAACTTGCCCGGTCATGAGTTAGTGGAAACCAATCAAGCTTTTCGGAATACGGGTGATAAACATTTTGTCCCAATGCCGGATTGGGGGTTAGGATCGGCACGCGGTGGGCGTGGTATGAGTATTGCTGATCTGGATGGCGATGGTGATTTGGATATTGTCGTTAATAATCTGAATAGTCCTAGCCAACTGTTTGAAAATCAGCTTTGCGAGGGCAGCAGTTTGGAAGTCGATTTATTCTCACAGGATACCTTAAACACGCGTGCTATTGGTGCGACGCTCATTTTACATACCGATGTGGGCACTTATTATCGAGATATTAAGGCCGCCAGTGGCTATGTTTCGGGGGATGCTGCTCGTGTCCATTTTGGTTTTCCGAAAACAGCTCACTTGCAACAATTGGAGATTCGCTGGCCCGATTCGCACATTTCAATGATAGACTCACCAACGATCAATACCTTGATGAAAGTTACACGTATAGGATAAATATCCACCTAAGTGGCTTTGCGAAAGTTGTGAGCCGATAAACTATTGTATTCGTCTGGTTCCCTCCCCTGTACACGGGCTATCAGCGGGTGAGCCTGCGAACGTAGCTGATGTAGGGTTAGGGGTTGGCTCCTTACTTTCTTTTAATATCCTTGATTGCTTGTTATGACTATAAAGCAACGGAGAAAACAACAGCTTGAAGTTCCCTCGCTGCGCAGCGGCTATCAGCAGAGTGAGCTTGCGAACGTTGCTGATGTGGGATTTAGGGGAGAGGATGCCCTCGTAAATATAACTTGCAATCACAGTAGTCTAATGGGATATTCAGTGAATCATATCTGCAAAGGTGTCTAAAATGGCACACATTCACCAACGGCTTCATGCACAGGTTTCGGGCCGTGTGCAGGGCGTAAATTTTCGGTTTTACACACGGGGCACTGCCAGAGAGATTGGTATAACGGGCTGGGTGCGTAATAACAGTGATGGTACAGTAGAAGTGCTTGCCGAAGGTACACAAAATCAGCTTCAAAGATTGTTGCAGTTTTTGAAAATCGGCCCTGTTTCGGCTAGTGTTTCTCAAGTGCAGATAGACTGGTTACCTGCTACCGGAGAATTTGCAGATTTCCAGATTAACCAATAGAGGGAATGGAAGCCAACATCATGAGCAAACATCCAAAGCCGTCGGCTGAGGTTATAGAATATGCAAAGGAATTAGCCGAATTATTGGCCGAGACCGAATCCGTACCGATCAAGCAAATAAGACGTGTGGTTAATATTTGCGGTATTGATTTCGCGCGTGAAATCTATAAAGCCACCGCAGAAATTGAAGATCAGGGCGGGGTTATGCTCGCGGATAATTCACGTCGTCGTACAAGAGGTGGCGTATTTTTTAACCTCGTTCGCACAAGGGTCGACCCCGAAATGCGCGAGGTCATATTTCCGACCAGTAAAACGTTTAAAGCAGCAAAACAAAATAAACCCGTGGGAGTCCCTTTGTTAACATGGGACGAGCGTATTGCCATTATTCAAGCACTCCAAACTCAGCAAGGAGAAATTAAGTCCATGAAAGTAATACTGACTGGACGACCCGGTAGCGTTGAAAAACGCCCTGAAGTGGTCGTAACAACAATGTCTTATGTTGCCTCTGCGCCGAGTTTGCCGCGGGGTATACCGCTCCCACCAACAACGCCAACGCTCTATACCGTTTATATGGCTCCTAAACAATGGGAAAAAATTGAAGCCTCCTTGGCTGATCCAGCCGACATTTTAACAGTTGATGGTGTGTGCGCCTTTGACCCTGACACCAACGGCATGGCAGTTTTTGCGACTTCTGTTCGCAGTGAATTTGTGGAAGCTAAGACGCGGGAAGAACAAAAAGCGGCTGCGGCGGCACAACCAAAACCCGCTAAAGTGGCTCCACCTAACCCTCCTAAAGCAGCGACTGATGGGGCTCCTCCTGCTGCTAAGCCTGCCGCACCCTCCCAACCGCAAATCAAATCATCCAAGAAATCTCGGATTGCTGATATTCAGCCAGAGCCAGTTACCGCCCCGGCTGTGCAGCTCAATCCGAATCTGCCACCCGAAGTCGCTCGTAAACTCAGCGAATTGCATTCCTCGGCGACCCTTTTCCGCCAAAAGGTAGCCACACTACAGGGAAAACCTGCTGGTCAGCAATTTGGGTTGGAGATGACCCAAAAGCTGTTGAAGAATGTTGAAGACGAGATCGCAACCTTAGAGAAGAAGTACAACAGCTAAATTCGTCTCTACACTACGCTAAAATAATCTGAGTTACGGATATGCGACATTAAAAAGCGATGCAAGCTTTCAATCGACTTCTTCGGCGGGTTTTAGTCGGCTTCAAGCCCACTTCCCGCCGGAAAAGGGAGCCGGATGCTTGAGCATCTGGCGGCGAAAATGCACAAATTTCTTATCCATAACTGACGTTAAAACAGGTTATATCCGGTGTACTAAGGAATTGTCGGTTCAGGGAGGTTGTGCGACCTTACCTTGACTTCATTAAGCCCAGAATTTATAATCGCATCACTGTCGAACATTGAACTGAGGAGAAACACCCGTGGGTCCGCTGCCAAAACGTAGACATTCTTCCAGCCGTCGCGGCAAACGTCGCGCGCATGATTTCTTGACACTCAATCACTTGGTCGTTTGCGAAAACTGTGGTGAGTACCATGTCGCACACCATGTTTGCCCGAAATGTGGGACTTACAAAGGTGAAACAGTTGTTGAAATTAAAGAAGCGTAAGCCTAATCGCGAACGTTAATAAGAGCCGCGCTGCGTTGAACAGGGCGGCTTTTGTTTTCTAAGGACAATAGATGGTGTAACGTTTGACCAATGATTGTGTTCTAACCGTAGACCGCGCTGTTGTTCAGGTTAGAAAACTCGAACCAAATTTGGTTGACAAATAAAGAACCCTTGTTCTAAAATGAGTGTGGCAGTGGTTGCAAAGTACATGACAATCAATTTTCAAAACGTCTCAATGTAGGGGCGGAACATGTTCCGCCCTCCTAATCGATCACGTACCATATAACCACCATGTGCATAGGGATTAAACTATTCTGGAGAACGCCGTATGGCCCACTCCTCGCCACTTAAAATGAGAAGCAAAGTCAGCGGCGGCATACCATTATTGCACGGCGGCGGCAACAGCCGAGCCTTCCGCCGGATTTGTGTCATTTCAGCGGCAGTAGCTGAGCCATCCGCCGACACAAAATAACCATTCGGCGGTTGCTCCCGTACCTGCCGCCGTCAATTCGGCGGGAAATGTGCAATTTGTGCAGGTGTTGCTGCAATTTCTGCAACAACTGCATCATTTGCAACATTTGGCGATGCATAACGCACAAAAACTTTATCGATGACGGACATTACTTGAGACTCGATTTATTAAGGGACAACCAATATGGATTGGAAAAAAGTAGCCTTTGTATTTCCGGGGCAGGGATCGCAAACGGTCGGCATGGGCAAAGACCTAGCCGAAGCCTATCCGATTGTGCGCCAAACCTTTGAGCAAGCCGATAGTATCCTCGGTTTTGCGCTGAGCGATTTGTGCTTCAATGGGCCTGACGAACAATTGAACGACACCATTAACACCCAACCGGCTTTATATACGGCTGGTGTAGCCATATTACGAGCACTACAAACGGAACGACCATCAGCGGTACCAACCTTTGTAGCAGGCCACAGCTTAGGTGAATTCACGGCTTTAGCCGCAGCCGGTGCCGTATCATTTGAAGATGGTTTACGATTGGTTCGTGAACGTGGTCGCTTAATGCAGGCTGCTGGCACACAAAGCCCCGGTGCGATGGCCGCCGTACTAGGCTTAGAAGCGCCACAAATTCGTGACATTTGTGTGCAAGCCAGCCAACAAACCGGCGGAGTGTTAATTCTCGCAAATGACAATTGCCCCGGTCAAAGCGTCATTTCTGGCGATGATGCGACCCTCGAAGTTGGGATGCAATTGCTGACCGAGGCCAAAGCCAAACGCGTTGTGAAGCTTCCGATTAGCATTGCCGCACATTCACCACTGATGGAAAGTGCTTCCGCAGAGTTTCGCCAAGTCTTGGCTGCGACCCAATTTGTGAACCCCAAAGTACCGATTTACGGTAATGTGGACGCTGCGCCACTGGTCGATGTAGATGCCATCCGCCGTGAATTAGATTTGCAGCTTACCAACTCGGTACGCTGGACTGAATCGGTTCAGGCCATGATCGCTGCTGGTGCAGAAACCTTCGTTGAGCTTGGGCCAAAAGATGTGCTTACCGGATTACTCAAACGAATTGATCGTTCGAAATCCGGTAAAGCCATCAATAGCACCGAAAGTTTGCAAAAGTTTCTAGCAGAAGCCAATTAATTCAGCAATTTGCTAATCGTTGGCAATTGCCTCTTCTGCTTCCTGATCGGCTTTGGATTCGGGTGATTTGCGGAAGATGTAAATGGCGACTGCCATCACACCAACAATAAAAGCCAGTAAACCGAGTTCGAGTAAGGTTGAGCGGAAGGCTTCGGGGTTACTTTCGAGACGTGTGCTTTCGGCGGTGATGACCAATGTTCGCCGGATTGCTGCGATGATGCCAATAACCAGAAACGGTTCAGCCACGAGTTTACGAGTTTCCAGTGATAAGGTCACAGTATAAACAATTTCCATCGTCATCATGACCAGCAGGACACCGTCTAAAATCTCGACGGCTGCATCGGCGAGTTTACCGTCCACGACAGCGTGAAACAGCAGCACGACGTTATTGATGAGCAGCAAAACAGCCAAAATAACAAGAACAAATGCAATCAGCGTGAGAACAAAACGTTCAGCCAGCCCTAAATAGTGAACCGCCAATGAATGGGGTTTATGAGGTGTCTGGTTCGACATATGATGCTCCTGTAGGGGGTGAAAGTAATGCTATCAGTGTAGTACCGAATGTAAATCACGACAATTCAGGCTGCAAAAGCTGTTGACTCTGGTATTTTGCACAATTATTTTCGTTTTCCATGCTGCAACCTGCCACATTGACAGATGCTTGTTCAAGAGTCACAATACAATCATTAATCGTTAGTAGGGATTTGCACGACATGCTGGCAACAACTACCACCAATATGGATACTATTCGCATAACGTGACCCGGTGGGGGCTTGTCCAGTTTGATAAGCTTGTTGACACAGCACCCCACTTAGGGGTGTTTTTGTTTTTTTGGCTAGAATATTTGGAGGTCATTTTTGGTTACGCAAGACTATTCAATCAGTTTGGAGACACCGCATTTCGTTGTGCCATCTGCCAATCGTATTCCGGTTAATCACTATCCGGCAGATATGTTGGCAATACCACCATCAAGGATGTTCCTGATTCGCGATGCCTTAAAGAAGTATAAGGAAGTGGAAGGAGCAGATGCACCGACCTACGATGCGTCACAGGGTGATGGCGGTGCCAGTTTGCCGGGTGTACCAGCCGACATTTTACGACGGGCGACTGAACTACAAATTAAGCATGGTACGGCTTATGACCAACCTTGGGGGACACCAATGTTCCGCAAGGCAGCCGTCGAACAGTATTGGAAACTGGATTCGGCGACAGGTTGGGGCGAACCTAATGTGTGCTTTGTCCAAGGTGGGCGTGATGGCTTGCAAAAAGCCTATTCGGCGATGGTGGCCTTGGGTCATCAAGAAACTGGTGATGCGTTAGTCGTCAGCCGTGTGCCTTGGATTACCTACAACTGGGGGCCATATATGGTTGGCCTGAATGTGTTGTTGGCACCGGGTAATCCGGCAGAAGGCTGGCGTTTTACACCAGAGTCGATCAAAGCAACAGCGGAATATGCAGCCAAAGAGGGGCGTAAAGTAGCCGGAATTGTGATTACTTCACCGGATAATCCAACGGGACGTACTATTCCAGTTGAGGAACAGATTGAATTGGCAAAGGTGGCCTTGGAAAATGGCTATGCTTACGTGCTGTTCGATTGGATTTACCATTGGG
>JACDGI010000990.1 GCA_013821665.1 Anaerolineae bacterium | reverse complement strand
GCATGATATTCAGCAACAATTTCACTTTCACTAAACGACAAATTGGCTGGCTGCTGGTTATTGGGGATGTGCTGGGCGCTTTGGGGCTATTGGCTCTAAACGTCATCCGACATAAACCCGTATCCGACATTGGCCCCGCACAGCAATTGGTGTTCGCGCTGTTCGCGGTGGGTCTGTTGATTGGCTTGTCGCTTATTCCACTAGGTGATGCCCCCGCATGACTTTTTCTCCCACCCCGACATTAACACGTATCCATCGCGTACTCATGGCAGCAGCTTTGGGTTTGCTATTGTTTTATTTCGCAGTCTATGTCGTGTACGCGGCTAATCTGATCCGGTTTCCATTTGATTATGACCAGGGCGAAGGCTTTGAATTAGTCGATACCATTATGTTCAGCAAGGGGCAATGGCCGTATCAGAATACCGAAGTGTTTCCATTTTATTCCAGTAATTATCCACCTCTGTTTCATGTGATCGCCGCGCCACTCGTGCCGTTGTTCGGTACAAGCTACGCTTACGGACGGTTACTGAGCTTCCTTGGTACATTAGTGACCGCATCGGCGATTGGTTATGCCGTTCTACGTGAGGGGCGCAACCGATGGATTGCGATTCTGGCGGGATTGGCATTTCTGGCATCCAATACCATTTACCATATTGGGCCGCTGTTCCGGCAACATGCGACGATGGTGATGTTTGAGACACTGGCAATCGTGGTGCTGGCGCACGTTAACGAAAATACCAATACGAGGCGTAGACGGCTGCAACTCGCACTCGGTCTGGGGCTGATTCTGGCGGCAGGTTATACCAAACAACTGGCGGCAGTCACGGCGATTGCGGCAGGGTTATTTCTGTTTATCCGGCAACCACGTCGCGCAATCGTGTGGGGATTATTGGCGGCAGTCGTGGGCGGGGCGATATTCGTTGGCATGAATTGGGCAACCAACGGTGAATGGTGGCGACAGGCCATCCTCGCCAACGTCAATGAATTGAAGATTATCCAAACGGTGGCGCTGTTCAAACAGTGGTTCGGGCTGCATGGATTTCTGATTGTTCCGGCGGTGCTGCTGGTCATCTATGAGGTGTATTGGGATCGACTGTCACTCTATGCGCTGTGGTTCGTGGTGGCGGTGGCTATCAATGGGGCGGCTTCGGGCACATGGGGCGGCGGCGATAGTTATTTCAGCACAGCCATCGCAGCGACTTGCATTCTGAGCGGCATTTTTGCCGCACGCAGCATCCGTGGCGAATGGGAATTTCCTAAGAATTACCTGAGTAAATTGATTGAGCCATTTCGCAATCAAGCAGCGTTATTGGCAAAAGCAAGTTTGATTGTTGTGCCGCTGATCTTCATCGGTTATGGGCGGGCGGTGCTGCATCTGCCAACGAATGAGCCAGTGTTTAATTCCATCGCGCAAGTGCTGGATATTCATGCAAACGCGATGAACGGCTTCTACGACTCGGCACGCACACAAGATGGGCAGTATGCAACGGGTTATGCCAACATCGGTCATCTGACCACGCAGGCGGATATTGATGCGGGTTGGCGAATCGTTGACCTGATACGAGCGAGCGATAAGCCGGTTATCAGCGAGGATGCGGGATTCACCTTGATGGCGGGTCGCCCAGTGATTACGAACCCAACGCAACTGCTTAACCTCGAAAAAAGAGGATTATATCAGGGTACAGAACTCGTCAAAATGATTGACGAGCAAGCGTTTGGATTGATCATTTTACGGGCGCAGTTTTATCCCGATGTGGTGCTGCAAGCCATCAGTCGCGCATACACACAAAGCGATACGATTACCATGAATGGATTTAACTATCTAATTTTGGCTCCGAAGCGACATTAATAACTAAGTTGCGCCAACGCACAGCCTGTTATATGCTGTGGATAGATGCCATTTAGAGGGTTATGTATGCGCTCCACACGGTTAGTCGTCTCGGTCGTCGTTTGTCTCTTACTCCTTACTGCCAGAACCATTTTCGCCCAAGCCGCGCTCGATTGTGCAACCCTCGTTGACCAATCATTAGTTGATTTTGGGAATAGCTGCCGAAACCTCGCTAACGGCGTGGCCTGTTATGGACACAAATCCGTTACAGCCCAGACCAATAACAACAACACCGACTCATTCCTCATAGCGGCTGACCAACTGCCACTCAATATCGTTGAGAAGCTATCGACATCGGCAGCAAACCCCACTAACAGTGATTGGGGACTGGCGCTGGCGAATATGGTGCCGGCTAATTCAACCACACCAGTACAAATACTACTGATGGGCGATGCTAACTTCACACTGGCTCCAAC
>JACDGI010000989.1 GCA_013821665.1 Anaerolineae bacterium | reverse complement strand
AATGTATCGAGAAGGTGGATCGCTTCGTCTATCGTTTGATCGCCGAACGTCGCAACAGCACCCTTTACTCCGACGACCTGCTCAGTATGCTCATCGAAATCCGTGACGAAGAAACTGGCGAAGGCATGACCGACCAGCAAATTCGTGATGAAGTCTTTACCGTTTTCCTCGCCGGACACGAGACCACGGCGACCGTCATGGCATGGGTCTGGTATGTCTTGGATCAACACCCTGAAATTGAGCGTAAACTTCATGCTGAGCTAGATCGTGTCTTGGCTGGTCGCTTGCCCTCGATGGTCACTTTACCCAAGCTCACCTATACCAAGATGCTCATCGAAGAAACCATGCGCTACTATCCGCCCTCATGGATGATTCCGCGCTCGGTCGAAGCCGATGATGTTATCGGTGGCCTTCCGGTCAAGAAGGGTACCACCGTCCTCATCAGCCCGTATGTCGTCCATCGTCATCCCGATTTCTGGGAAAACCCCGAAACCTTTGACCCCGAACGTTTCCATCCCGATAAGGTCGTGCCGCGTTCGGCTTTCATTCCCTTTGGCAGCGGACCGCGCCTATGCATTGGCAACAGTTTTGCTATGATGGAGATGCAGCTTATTCTGGCGATGACCGCACAGGCTTTCCGTTTGCGCCTATTGCCCAGCATTACCAACGTCAAAACGACAACCATGCCGACTTTACGCCCGAACAAACCGTTGCACATGATGCTGGAAACACGTACCAAACCAGTCTCAAGTGCCACATGGCTCATCGCCACTGAAACCGGCGAGTATGCGGTTGTCCCATCGGAAGACTCAACAACAGGTGAACCTAACTAAACGCATTCTGATCACAGGCGGGGCAGGCTTTATTGGTGGACATATCGCGGAACTGTTGCTCACTCAGGGGCATCAAGTCGTCGCGGTTGATAATCTGGCAACTGGCAAGCAGCAAAACGTACCCGATGGCGCACAGCTCGTCATCGGTGATGTCAGTGATTCAGTCGTGCTGGAAAGCATCTTCGAGACAGGTATTGATGCCGTCATGCACATCGCAGGGCAAGCGTCGATTAGCCTGTCCTTTGCTAATCCTGCCGCCGATCTGAACACCAACACACTTGGTACGATTCGGGTCTTGCAAGCCTGTCTCAAACACAAAGTTCCACGCCTCTTGTTCGCCAGTTCCATGACCATATACGGTGCGAATCCCGTCACGCCCACGCCCGAAACCGAACCGGCCAACCCCATTTCCTACTACGCCATCACCAAATACGCCGCCGAGCGCTATGTCCACGCCACCGCCCTCCGGCCTGATTTGGACTTCAACTTTAACGTGACTTCCTTCCGCATGTTCAACGTCTACGGCCCGCGCCAGAGTCTCACCAATTCTTATCAAGGAGTCTTCGCCATTTTTGTGGGCAACGTCCTGCGTGGCGAACCCATCCGCATTTATTCCGATGGCGAACAGGCCCGTGATTTTGTCCACGTCACCGATGTGGCTCGTGCGTGGGTCACCGCCCTTGATAACCCTTCCAGCTATGGTCAGGTGATTAACCTCGGCACAGGCCAACCCACTTCCGTCAATGAATTGGCTGATTTGGTGCTAGCGGCTTTTGGACATACGCGCGACACTTATCCTGTTGAATATCGCACTGCTCAAGCAGGTGATATGCGCGTGTCTGCCGCCGACATCCACCTCGCGCAATCGCTTCTCGGTTGGTCGCCACAGGTCGCCGTCAATGATGGCATGGCTGAAACCATCGCTTGGGCGCGTCAAATTAGCCAATCTATCAAATGAATTGTGTAGGGATGAGGGTGCCTCATCCGCTGATTTAAAAGGAATCACAAATGGCAAAATTCTTCGAGTCCATCAGCCCTAACATCCAAGAGTTCATCCACGCCCAGCACATGTTTTTCGTCGCCAGCGCACCTCTTGACGGATCAGGTCACGTCAACGTCTCACCCAAGGGATTGGACTCGTTCCGCATTCTCGGCGAAAACAAGGTCGCTTACATGGATTTAACGGGCAGCGGCAATGAAACCTCGGCTCATATCGCCGAACCCGAAAACGGACGCATCACCATCATGTTTTGCGCCTTCAATGGCCCGCCCAACATCGTGCGGCTATTTGGTAAGGGTCGCGTCGTTTTACCCGTTGATGCCGAATGGGACTCGCTGATTGCCAACTTCACGCCCCAACTTGGCACCCGCCAGATCATCGTGGTGGATGTCCATATGGTTCAGACCTCGTGCGGCTATGCTGTGCCTTTCATGGATTATATCAGCGAGCGCGACACATTGGATCGCTGGGC
>JACDGI010000205.1 GCA_013821665.1 Anaerolineae bacterium | reverse complement strand
CGGTCATCAATGCCACCAGCGAATAATCTTCTGGAATTCGTCGCCCTCGCATCTGCATGGCTTGAATGATGCTTAACGAGCCAAATTCATGTGTGGTAACAAATGCTGTCATCTGCGGATGACTATCAATGAGGCTTAGTGCGGCCTCAAGCAAATCTTGTGTGGCATAGCCTGCTTCAAGGTAATGCGCAGATAATCCATATTTTTGAAGCGACTTGTCATACGCGGACCACGCCCGCAGGGCTGGGCCAAATCCCGTTTGCCGCATTTCTTGGGGCAGGGCAATAAATCCGATCTCGCGATGTCCCAACTCCACCAGATGGTCGAACGCCGTAACGACAGCGCCGTCAAAGTCCAAATCAATAAAACTGAGGTTATTGTTGTCATCACAGTGTCCGATCATAACGAAAGGATATTGATGTTGTCGTAGGAGTTCGACGCGCCAATCGTGGGTGTGGATGTTCATCAATGCCACACCGTCAACTTGAGCGCTCCTGTAAAGGCTCTGCAAACTCTGTTGGGTTACAGGTGTGGTCAATAAATTAAAGTAGAATTTGTTTTCACCGGCGGCCACGGCTGCCCCAACGATAAAATCCATTTCGAGAGCGTTGTAGGTGGGTTTTCCGGGAAGCTCAAGTGGGAACAGTAATGCAATGTTCCGCGTACTACCAGCACGTAGCCGCTGCGCCTGAGCATGAGGCGTATAACCCAATTCGCTGATAATATTCTGGACATGTTCGCGCGTGGCCTTGGCGACATCCAATTTACCGTTCAGTATGCGCGAAACAGTCGAAACCGAGACACCAGCAGCTTTGGCGACATCAACAATAGTTACATCATTTAAGTTCGTCATGAAATCTTTTTAAAGTTCCGGTATCGTTACCGGTATCGTTTTCATAAAAATAACGCCAAAAGATTTTCCTGTCAAGGCAATCGACAACGAGCCAGCAAATGCGTCAATATTGTCAATAATAAAGAAAATCCAAAAATGGATTCGAGTGGGTGCTTTGCTATCAAAACCAATGTACTAAGTCTAGGCTAGTACGAGCGTTGGAGATTTGCTCTTTTTCAAGGCTTGAGGAGTTTCTTAGGTTAGGATAACCGACCAGATTTTTGATTGACAAGTAAGAAAATTTGTTCTATAATTAGAATCGTAGTGGTCACATGGCGGGTGATGTTATTATTTTGGCATAAATAACAATCACCACGATTGTAGGGACAGGATTCATCCTGTCCGGCATTTTCCAAACCAACAATGACGTACTTTACAATCACAATCCTTGGATATTCCAGCGGTTGACCTGATGCAATTATCTACCTAGAATAAGCAATTTGATTGTAGGGAAGAGACGTACCTCTTCCGCTCATTCATAGAGCATCTATCCCCTATTACCTGACCATTATCACCAGTATAGAGTCGAATGGTTTGGAATGTCGCATGTTCCAGTTGCATATCAATCGGTATCTAAATTGAATGCAAATACGACATCAATATGCACTAATTGCACAGCGGTGGCAACAGCCGAGCAATCCGCTGCATTTGTGTCATTTCAGCGGCAACTACCGAGCCTCCCGCCGTTCAAAAATGAGGTTTCAGCGGTTTCTCCCGTGTTTCCCGCTGTGCAATTCAGCGGGAAATCTGCACATGATTCACAACTTGTGAATCATGTGCATTATTTACAACAATTTGTCGTAACCGAGGTTATCTGTTATTGACTACATCATCACCACGCCGCCATTTACATCCAGTGTCGCGCCCGTCACCCATGTGGTTTCTTCACTGCACAGATGCACAATCGAGTGAGCAATTTCGATTGGTTTAGCCATGCGTTTCAGTGGCACCGTGCCGATATACTCTTCACGGGCATCCGTCTGCACATTCTCGAACATCCGTGTATCGACTGCTCCCGGCGCGATCGCATTGATCAAAATATTGTAAGGCGCATAATGCCGCGCTAACGTTTTGGTCATCGCCAACATCCCGCCCTTCGTCCCGCTGTAGACGGTGGTATTGTGGATGCCGCCGATTCTGCCGCCCGTTGAACTAATGTTGACCACACGTCCCCATTTGTAGGGCTTCATCACATTTGCGACTGCTCGTGTGAGGAAAAATATCGGCTTAAGGTTGATCCCAAACATCAGATCGAACATTTCCTCAGTCATCTCATCCACCGGAATGCGCGGACAAATACCGGCGTTGTTCACCAGAATATCGATCTTCCCATATACATCGACCACATCTTTGACGAGTTGATCAGTCTGCGTTGGCATGGACACATCACACAGGAACGTGCGTGCTTCTTTGCCTTCCGCCCGAATACCCGCGCTCACCATTTCAGTAAGTTCTGCCTCAATATCACATACCGCAACTTTTGCGCCTTGCCGTGCCAGAAGCAGTGCTGTTGCCGCACCGATGCCACGCGCCGCGCCTGTCACAATCGCTACTCGATTTTCTAACATCATGTTTCCTATTGGATATAGGGCAGGAGCATTTCTCGTGCCACTGAAGTTTCATATAAGGTATCATTTCGGTTCACTTCAAACCAATCCGCGCATACATATTCAGTGGTCAGGGCACCCTTATAATTCACAACCTTTAACCGACTAATCACATCTGGATAATCGATTATGCCCTCAGCGTGTGCCACTTGTAGTTTACCGAATTTCGCCTGCCGCACATGCATGTGACCAGTATGTGGAATTAAAGCGTGTATGCGTTCAACTGGAATGTATTGCAATATAAAATGAGCATAGTCCAGAGTAATCTTCAATTTCGGCACAGCTTCTATCAGTTGGAGCGCCAATTCCGGCGTATCAGCCACGCTGCCCATATGCGGCTCAAAGCGTACCTCAATCCCAAATTCAGCGGCGATGTCAATGGCTTGTCGAAGATACTCAGCCGAAACATTCAAGTTATCTTCTAACGAGCGCTCAACCTGATCAATCCCCGGCAAAATAGTCATCCCCGGACTGCCGATCAATTTGCAGAATTCTGCCGCTCCTCGCACAAGTACCATATTCCGTCTACGGATCGTTTCATCCATGTCATTCAGGGAATGAAGGGCAGGTGCAGTTCCAAACTGCGTAAAGTAATCGGTGACTTTTAGCTGGTACTTTTCCAGAAGCGGATTAAGAATGTTTGCTTGCTTTTGCGGATTAGCTGCCACCTCAAGCGGTTGAAAACTGCATCGTCCTCGCTCATGAAATCCGGCGATGTCGACTGCCTCAAACCCGAGTGATTTACAAACCATCAAACTGGCTTCCAGTGGAAGCACCTCAAAAGAAAAATTAGCCGCAGCCAGTTTCATAATCTCTGTCCCGTAAGTTTATTTATATAAATCAGCGATTTGAACCGGCATTCCATCTTGCTCGGCGGATCGCAACGCCGCTTCCAAAAGCTCAACCGTATAAAGCCCATTGGTTTTACCGGGAAACCACGGTTCCGCGCCATCCAGAATAATCTCGGTGAATTTATCCACTGGCACATCACCGGGATAACCGGGATCTTTGCGCGGGATATGTTCCTCACGACCATTGTGTAGCCGCATAAACATCTCACCCGTGAAACCATCCACCAAAATTCGACCCTTGCTGCCATGTAGATGAACTTCAACTGAACCCGCATCACCCATTCCGATATTGCCTGTACTGCCGACAATCGCCAACGCGCCCGTATTCATCCGAACGGTAAACGCGTCTACCACATCAACTTTCGCCTCTAAGTTATTGGTAAATGCGCTCACTGTTTTGGCTCGTAATTCCGGCGCAAGATGGAACATCAACGCCGCTAAATGAGTCACCTGCAACACACTTTGTCCGCCACCCGCCACCAACGGTTCGCTGTAAGTTTGTTGTGTCGGACCTGTCACTACATAACCGGTAGGCGGTTCAAACTTTTCAGGATGCCCCTTCAATAAATCATAGGTAATCGACGACATGCTGCACGCCACATATTCAATTTCACCGATTAACCCCTCATCGATATATTGTTTCGCCTTGATGATATGTGCCAAATAGGGGAAGGTATAGCCCATCAAAATTTTCTTACCGATGGCATCCGCTTTTTCGCAGATCGCCCACGCATCTCGCGCATGAATCGTCATCGGCTTTTCGATCAGCAGATGTAACCCTTGTTCGAGGCTGTCCATCGCCGCCTTAGTGTGGGCATGGTGCGTTACTGCGATGATTGCGCCCTGCAAGTCAGGATATGCTGCTTTGGCTTCCGCAACAGTTGTAAAAACCTGTGACGCAGGGATGTTATATTTTGCCGCAGCTTTACGCCCCGCTTCGGGATTAATATCGACCAGAATAATTTTCCCGACACGCGGATGGGCTATCAGAGCCGGTAAATGGGCCGTTGTTGCCCACCATCCCGTTCCGACAACAGCAATATTTGCTTTTTCGGTCATAAATGACTCCAATAGAGTTCTAAATTTGTTGATTTTTGTTGAATTTTGTCTATACTTGTTGAAATTTATAGCGCTGTCATAGTTCTTTGTCAAAAAATGACCATTCAATTGAAAGAGGCTTTTTAGATGCATTCGTGGCAAAAACCCGGCCCCTTAACCATCCAAGCGATTGAAACCGAAGCCATACGTGTTCCCTTGGATCGTGTCTATAAGGGTAGTAAATATTCGATGCAGAATCGCTGCACCATTATCACCCGTATCTTGACCCATCAAGGTGTTGTCGGTGAAGTTTATACCGGCGATACCGACGAAGAACAATCGGCAATTCTCAAAATTATTCATAATGAACTTGCGCCTGCTCTCGTTGGCATGGATGTTTTTAACACCGAAGGTTGTTGGGAGGCCATGAAACCAGCGACCTACGACATTCTGCGTGATCGTGGCGTAGTGATGCAAGCCATCTCGGCTGTCGATACTGCTATTTGGGATACCGTTGGCAAAGCACTCGAAATGCCACTCTATAAACTTTGGGGTGGCTACACCAACGTTTTGCCAATGATTGCTATTGGCGGTTATTACGGTCAAACCCGTGATGAACTCACCAAAGAAATTAGCCAGTATATTGATTATGGTGTCTTAGGTATGAAGTTCAAAGTTGGCGGTGTTACCCCCGAAGAAGACCTTGAGCGTCTTAAAGTCGCTGTTGAAGTCGGTGGCCCTTCCTTCCGCCTCATGGTCGATGCCAATCAAGGCTATGACCTTCAACAAACCATCCGCTTCGTTCGCTTGGCTCAGCAAGCCGGTATCGAACTCCTGTGGTTTGAAGAACCTGTTCGCTGGTACAACGACAAACGCTGGCTCCGTGATGTGCGCCTCGCAACTGGCATACCGGTCACTGCCGGTCAAAGCGAATACCGCATTGATGGTGTCCGTGACCTCGTAGCATCTGGAGCAGTCGATTACTGCAACTTCGACACTTCATGGGGTGGCGGCCCGACTATTTGGCGGCGAGTGGCTGCCCTCTGTGCCGCATATAGCGTCAAGATGGCACACCACGAAGAAGCGCAAGTATCCGCTCATTTATTGGGCAGCATCGCACATGGCACCTATGTCGAATGTTTCCATCACAATCGCGATCCCATTTTTTGGGACATTCAAACATCACCGCGCCCCTTAAAAGATGGCTATTACACTATCTCTGATTTACCCGGTTTGGGCATCGAGCTTGACCGCGATTACATCGCCCGTTATCGTGTCTAAATTATTGCGGCCTCATACCAAAGGACAAGTTTGATGCTTATCAAAAAATTGGACGTGTTCCCGATTGAATTTAAAGAAGCGGTCGATAATTTTTCGACCCGCTATATTGTCATTGTCCGCGTAGAAGCGCAGGACGGTACAGTAGGCTGGGGTGATTGCTTCAGCTTGTTCCGTGAAGCCACAGCCGCCATCAGCGCCCTCATTGAAAATGGTCTGGGTGAGATCGTCGTGGGCAAAGATGCTTATGATATTGAAACCCATTGGGAAGCCATGCGTCAAAAAGTTTGGTGGTACGGGGATATGGGCGGGATTGCGGCCTTTGCCATCAGTGCCATTGATATGGCGCTTTGGGATCTAAAAGGTAAGCTGCTCAAACTCAATCTTTCGCAGATGCTTGGCGGTCAGAAAACAGATCGCTTGCCAGCCTGTGCCAGCTCACATGCTAAACTGGCTAAAATTGACGATATGGTCGAAGAACTCGCCAAACAGATTCGCGAAGGCTATCAAATCGTCAAAGTTGGCTTCGCGAAAAAAGGCGAGTCGAACCTAGGTTTTGATGCCGAGCGCGACATTGCTTTCGTTAAAGCCAGTCGTGCGGCAATTGGCGATAAAGCCGGTTTTATTGTGGATGTCGGTGCCAACCTGCGCTGGGATATTCCCCGTGCTGTTTATACGGCTCAGAAAATGAGCGAATACAACCTCATGTGGATGGAAGACCCATTTCATCCCGATAACTTCAATGCTTACCGTCATTTGCGTGCTGCCGTTCCACAAATGCGAATTGGTTTCGGCGAGCGCTTTTATAATCGCTATGATTACCAACGCCTTTTGGATGAAGATGTTGCCGATGTCATCCTGATTGATGCCGGACGCGCCGAAGGTGTTACTGGTATGCACAAAGTCATTCAGATGGCTGCTCACCGCAATGTCGCTATTGATGCCCATAGTTTCAGCAGTGCCATCAACACCGCCGCCAGTATCCATTTATCCCTGTGTGCCACTAATCGCACCATGTTTGAACTGAAACCCGTAATCAACGCCATGACTCACGAGTTGGTTCGCAATCCGGTATCACAAATCGATGGTTGGGTCTATGCTCCTGAAGGCTATGGTCTCGGCGTGGATGTCATCGAAGACGCAGTTCACAAATTTGCGATACGCTTTTAGCCAATGTCCTAACTATACTAGGTGTGCTTCCGTGTGAAATATGCCTGTTGGCGCCCCTCGTTGCATAGCAAGCAGGGGATTAGGGAGAGAATAGTGCGGATTATTCTGGTTTATATCGTCTTAGTCGAGTGCCAATATAGGTAACTGCCAGATAAACTTAATGAGTGTATGTGAATTTTAGCAACTGCCCCTCTTGAATAAATAATGGGAGGGATTTGTAAGCCAATATAGAAAAGTATTCCATTAGGATTAAAAATGACTTATTCAGATATTGTGTTGCCCAATATGGGTTTTGGTATGGAAGAAGGCCAACTTCTAGCTTGGCTAAAAAAACCGGGCGATCCAGTTCGCAAAGGTGAATCGGTAGCCGAGGTCGAGAGTGACAAAGCCACTGTAGAACTCGAAGCTTTGGTTGATGGGATCCTCGATACCATTCTGGTACCACCTAATCAATTGGTTCCAGTTGGTACGGTTCTCGCACGTATTCGCAGCGCGGATGAGTCTGCTTCTGTGCCACTGTCTAGTGTGGCTGTTCCTTCATCTGAATCGACTTCCGACGAACGTTCGCAGCGCATTTCGCCCATCGCCCAACGTGTAGCGCGTGAACAGGGTGTTGATCTTTCCGATATGCAGGGCAGCGGCACAAACGGACGCATTACGCAGGAAGATGTTCAGGCGTTTATCAAGCGTTCGACCAGCAAACCGCTCGCTGCACCCGCTGTTCGCAAATTGGCACGTGATAACGGCCTTGATTTATCAACCGTAATCGGCACAGGTCAATTCGGTCACATCCGCCGCGAAGATGTTGAGGCCTTGCTGACGACTCCGCTTGTGCCAACTGCTGAGCCTGTATCCAGCCCCCCATTTGCTATCGTCCGGCAAATTGAAAAAGTTGAAGGTCGCCATGAAACCCCGATTAGCCATATGCGTCAGGCCATTGCCAAACGCCTCAGTCGGAGTGCCAACGAAGCCCCACACTTTTACACCACTGCCGAGTTGGATTTTACCGATGTGATTGCAGCCCTCCCGCAAGGTATTGGCCTAAATACGCTCATTGTGTATTTGACCGTAAAAACGTTGCTCAATCAGCCCGAACTCAATGCGACTTACGAGAATGGTCATTTATATCACTATGATCATGTCAACCTTGCGGTTGCGGTTGCGATTAAAGATGGTTTGATGACTCCCGTTTTGCGACGTGCTGATGATTATTCGTTGTCAGGTTTAGCTGGCCTCTCGCGTGATCTCATTGAACGCACACGTCTTGGTAAACTCAAACCTGATGAGTTGGCTGGTGGTACATTTACCATCAGCAATCTCGGCATCGTCAAACAAATTGATCGTTTTACAGCCATTATTAACCCCCCTCAGGTCGCTATTTTGGCAGTCGGTGCGGCTAAGCCGCGTCCTGTTGTCATCAATGGTGGCTTGCATATCCGTACCACTGCCCATCTGACGCTTTCGGCTGACCATCGCATTATTGACGGTATGGTAGCGGCACGCTTTCTAGAAGCCTTTGATGCGGAACTGCATCAATTTGAAAGGACTCTCCAGTGACCCCATCTTTGCCATCAGCAATCCGTTTTCATATGCTCCAACGGATGTTGGAGATTCGTTATTGTGAAGAACGTATTCAAGAATTATTTTTGGAAAATGTTATACGCGGAACGACCCATCTCTGCATTGGGCAGGAGGGTGTTTCCGTCGGTATGGCGAACGTTGTCGATGCCAAACGCGGTGATACCGTGACCTGTACCTATCGCGGGCATGGACATGCGTTAGCCTTAGGACTTCCACTCCGCAGCATGATGGCCGAGATGATGGGCAAAGAAGCCGGTTGCTGCAAAGGCAAAGGTGGCTCAATGCACCTCACCGATATGAGCATCGGACTTATTGGCACATTCGCTATCGTTGGCGCAGGTCTACCGATTACCAATGGGGCTGCCTTAACCGCCCAAATAAAAGGTACTGGCGCGGTCAGCATCTCCATTTTCGGTGATGGCACTGTCAATATTGGCGCGTGGCATGAAGCTGTTAATCTTGCTGCGGTCTGGAAGCTGCCCAGCGTTTTCCTCTGTGAAAACAATATGTATGGCGAATACAGTACCTACGCCTCTACCGCGCCAGTTCCCAATGTCGTAGATCGGGCGGCTGCTTACGGTATCCCCGCTGTCATTGTCGATGGACAGGACGCAGAAGCAGTCACCGAGACAGTCAAACAAGCAGTCGAATATGCGCGTGCCGGACACGGGCCGACTCTAATTGAGGCGAAGACCTATCGCTATAAAGGTCATTCTCGCACCGATCCCGCGACCTATCGCCCTGCGGGCGAACTTGATGAATGGCTGAAACGTGATCCCATCAATATTCTTGCTGATCGTATGAAACAAGATGGGCAGCTCAATGATAGTCAGCTTAAGCAACTGACCGAACAGGCGCAGGAAGCCGTACAGGAAGCCACTACTTGGGCACTCGAACAACCCTATCCCCCGTTGGAAGCCGCTTATGAAGATATTTGGGTGTAGGGTGGCGATGAATCGCATCTGTCGATGAATTACCGGGTCAATTTGTTGTCACAATAATGATTTATATTCGAATGAGAGCAAAGCATCATTATGGCCGTCATAACCTACCGTGAAGCAGTAAAGCGCGCCCTCGATGAAGAGATGGCTCGTGACGAAAATGTGATTTTTTTCGGCGAAGATATTGGGGCAGCAGGTGGCGCGTTCAAAGTTACCCCCGGTCTTTTTGAAAAGTATGGTCCGATTCGGGTACGCGATACCCCCATCTCCGAAAATGCCATCATTGGTGCTGGCATCGGCGCGGCAGTTACCGGTTTGCGCCCAGTAGTCGAGTTGATGTTTGCAGACTTTGCTGCTGTCACGCTTGACCAGATTATCAATCAGGCTGCCAAGTTTCGTTATATGTCCGGTGGTCAGCTCAAAGTACCCTTGACCATTCGTGCTGCACAGGGTGGTGGAGCGGGCTTTGCCTCCCAACATTCACAGTGTTGCGAAACGTGGTTTATGCACTCCGCTGGCCTCAAACTCGCCGTTCCGTCCAATCCAGCGGATGCTCTTGGTCTGCTCAAAAGTGCCATTCGTGACGACAATCCCGTAGTCTTCTTGGAACACAAAGTTCAGTATGCCGAAAAAGGTGAAGTACCCGATGGTGAACATATCGTCCCTTTCGGTGTAGCCAATATTGTCCGCAGTGGTAAAGACATCACCGTTGTAGCCACGCAGCGTATGGTCGCCGTTGCCATGAACGCAGCAGCCGAACTCGCTAAAGATGGTATCCAATGTGAAGTGATTGACCCGCGTACACTCGTCCCGCTTGATCTGGACACCATCATCGGCTCTGTCAAGAAAACGGGACGCTTGCTCACGGTTGAAGAAGCCCCACATGCCGGTGGTTGGGGAGCCGAAATTGCTACCCGTGTGACGGATGAGGCCATCTGGTATCTCGAAGGGCCAGTCGTGCGTGTGACCTTGGAAGGTGCAATCATCCCCTTTAGCCAGCCCTTAGAAGATCATGTTATCCCCAACAAGGAACGTGTAATTGCTGCTGCCAAACGGATGCTGATTGTCTAGCTTGCTTCATGCTGAATAGGCTGTTTTGGGGAATTGTCAATTTCTGACCCAACTCCTTTTGTAGCGGATGTTTTGTGCTGCCGACTTTTCGGCATCCAAATGGGCAGTTTGCGCGAGCATCTGTGCTAATTCTTGCTCAAGCAAACCCTGAAAATAGATGGCGGTATTGAAATGAATTGAGTACATTTCTAATATCGCCAAAACTATTGAAAAGGAATGTAAAGATGACCGTTCGGAAACGAGTAGTTTCACTGCTGGCAATCTGTTTTGTGGTATTGATGTTGCCTGTTTTTACAAGTGTTGCACAAGATGAACCGGTTAAGGTTGCATGGCCGGATTTGAAGGGTCGTGAAGTAACCATCGCCATGACCAATGATTATCCACCCTATCAGTACTACAACGATAAGAAAGAACTTATCGGTTGGGATTATGACACAATTAATGACATCTGCGCCCTTATTAATTGCAAGCCAAAGTTTATTGAAACCTCGTGGGATGGTATGTTGATCGCAATCGCTGGCGGACAGTTTGACGTAGGTGCTGGTGGTATCACCTATACCGCCGAACGGGCTAAATCAGTTGACTTTACGCAGTTGTTCCAGACCTATGATGAAACCTTGCTGGTTCGTGCCGATGAAACACGCTTCACGACTTCGGCTGAATTGAAGACTCTCCCCAAGTTCAGGATTGGTACACAGTTAGCC
>JACDGI010000204.1 GCA_013821665.1 Anaerolineae bacterium | reverse complement strand
GGGTACACCTGTCAGTGTGATGGGTCAGACCAAAGGTGCCGACGGCATGATTTGGTACCAGATCAGCAATGGTTGGGTACGTGAAGACGCGGTTACGGTCGGTGGTGACTGCTCAGTCGTCCCGATGGTAACACCCTAAAACAAATTGCCTCAAGTCTGTAAACAAACTTAAGGCAATTTGAACACCATTGGTGGGGTCCGACGCGATCAACGAAAAGACCTCACCGATTTGATCATAACATAATGTCCTGATAAGCTGCTTAGAAAATCCACCACATTAATGGCAGTGGATAAATGGTAAGTGATTGCCGGAGGATAAACCCTCCGGCAAGATGAATAAAGCCCCGTAAAAGGCTTGTCCGGTATTAAAGATGTCGCGGTTTGCCTTGCTGGGGGCTGAAGCCGCCCAGCTAATTGCCAGACAAGCACACTAAAGGTGCTTCAATAACAAGTATTTCTGTGTTAATAAGCGCGGGCGGGATAAATCCGCGCCCCTACAAAAACAGGATTTTGGGCTAAAGAAGTAAGAATCTTGTAGGCATTTGTGTAAAACAATACCGGACAAGCCTTAAACGGGACTCGAAAACCGTTCAATAACCCCGTTGGATAAATCGTAAACTGTGCTAGTTTCGCTTAAATTCATGGATACCTACCCCTGAAAGACCCCTCTCCCTTATGGCGAGGGAATAAAGCAAGTTATCACTTACTTTGCAACCACTATCAAATTAATTTGCACATTTGTCATACACAAGTAATGAAAATTTTATCAACGTTAAATTATATGTTTCCCCAAAATGAAATTACGTCAACCGAGGTCAAGTCGCAATATTTCTCTCAAAAAACTCCAATTTAATAGTTAGTGTAGATTAGCACAATCAAACACAGTATAGTTGCTTCAATAGTTAGTGTTGCTAACTATTTTAGTTGTCGCTTACGCAAGGAAACATACTGTGATTGCTTCATTATTGATAACCTTTCGTGAGGGTGTTGAAGCCTCACTTATCGTCGGCATTCTTTTAGGATTTTTGAAAAAGACCGGCCAGACCCAATATGCCAAGTATGTTTGGTCAGGGGTAGTTGCGGCAATCGTGGTGAGTATCGCGGTAGCAGTGGCTATTCTGGCGATTGGTGCAGAACTCGAAGGCCCAGCCGAGCCGCTGTTCGAAGGCACCATGCTTTTCATTGCGGTTGGTTTGGTTACCGCCATGATTTTCTGGATGCGCTACCAATCGCGCACATTGAAATCATCCCTCGAAAGTGAAATGAATGCAGCCGTTCAAAATGGGCATCCACGCGCTTTATTCGCGACGGCCTTTTTCGCGGTCGTTCGTGAAGGCATCGAGACAGCGCTTTTTATTTCGGCTATCGGGTTCACGAATAAGAACATCGATACATTGGCTGGATCGATACTCGGTCTGGTGATTGCGGCTCTGGTCGGCTATCTGATTTTCGCCTCGACACTGCGGTTGAACCTGCGAACCTTTTTTAGCATAACGAGCGTACTGCTGCTGGTGATTGCAGCCGGTTTGTTCGGGCGCGCGATCCACGAGTTTATTGAGATTGGCTTGTTACCGGCTTTACGTGAAGGTGTCTATAACGTCGGTGGGATCTTACCTGCCGAGTCAACCATCGGGCAGGTTCTGACCGCCTTATTTGGTTATAACGCTGCGCCAGATTTACTTGAAGTTATCGGCTATGTCGGTTTCTTGGTTGTCGCGATGGTAGGCATTCCTTGGATTGTTGATCGCCAGTTTCAGCGTGCGGCCAATCGCCAACCCGCACCTGTACGAGCGATGGGTGATTAATCGCTACTTCTAAGGGCGATTGCACATAATCTCATTAGCAGATCAGTTGTTGAGGTTACGTGCAACCGCCTTTTTTGGTGGCTTTAGGCGATTTAATCCCTGATTTGAGTCACGTAGTCTGGCGTTTCGACCCCATTTTGCCCCAGTAGCATATTCAACTGTGAAGCATGTCCATGAACGTGGCGCATGTTGTAGATTAATAACTCTAAGAAACTACATTCGCCCCATCCGAATTGGCAGCGCCGCTGAGCCATTTCATCGGTCAATGCGTCAATCGTCGCCTTACATTTCTGGCGGCCATTTTTGAGATAGTCTTGAAGTTCATCCTTGGTATAGACTCGCTCAGGCAGCGGCCCGTTTTCGTCCTGCTCAATCAGCGTGAAGGGGGCAGGGGGTAAAAAGCCTTCTTCAGTGCCGGTCAGGTAAAGGTGGAGCCAGAATAGGGTGTGATAAGTGACATACCAAAATTGGGAGAATTCTGGTTTCGTATTGGGTGTTTGCCACAGGGAAGCACGCCAAAGCTCGTCGTGGCAAGCGCTCAAAGTATCCGCTAGATAATCAATGGAAGCCCCGAACTCTTTCCAAATACTTGTTTTTAGATTTGTATCCACTCGAATGCCCTCCTGATTTGAGATCAAATTTTGATGGAGGTATTCTATCTTTTAGTGGACAAATGTTCCATGAATTGATGGGCGGTGGAGGGTTTTTATACAGACCCCACCCCAAACCCCTCCCCGTAGTAACAAGGGGCTTTAAAGACCATTATTTCTCCATCACAATCACATTGGGCAATATAGACGTTTAACTCACGTAAGTGCGGCTTTTAATTTGCAGCATTAGTGTGGCGCTACCGTGAGAATAAAATCAGGGAAATTCAATTCGGGAGCACACATAGGTGCTCCCCTACGCGAAAAAATACGATTGCGGAACGTCATCGTCCAAAAAGGCTTCCTCTCCTGAACCGTAGTAACAGAGAGGGCTTTAAAGACCATAAAAATGTGTCACCAGCGTTAGTGTGACATTACCGAATATTTTGTTTGATGTGATTTGAGGAAATGGGGCAGGTGGAGAATATGCTCTCCACCTTTTTTATTATGGCGATTAGCCTTTGACGGAGCCAGCCATCAAACCACGCACGAAGTAACGTTGCAGTGCGAAGAAAACGATCAGCGGTAAGATCATTGAGACGAAGGCACCGGCTGTTAGCAGATACCATTCCTGACCTTTCGAGCCAATCATATTCACGAGGCGCATGGTCAAGACGATGTTATCGTTATTGGTGAAGCTCAGGAAGACCAGCGATACGAGGTAATCATTCCACACCCACAAAAATTGGAAGATGGCGAAGGATGCCAGCGCGGGTATCGACAGGGGCAAAATCAGGCGCACAAATATCGTAAAGTGGGACGCGCCATCAATGAAGGCCGATTCCAGCAAATCTCTCGGCAGACCACTGATATAGTTATAGAGCAGGTAAGTCGCTAATGGTAAACCGAAACCCGTATGCGCTAACCAAACCGCCAGAAATGTTCCATTGATCTGCAAGCCGACATAATCCTGTAGAACTGGAACCAGCGCAATTTGTAGTGGAACCACCAACATGGCCACCACGAGGATGAACAGAATTCGCCGACCGGGGAACTTCATCCATGCGAAGCCATAGGCTGCGAAGGCTGCGATCAAAATGGGAATGATAGTCGATGGGATGGTGACGGTCAGCGAATTGATGAAGGACGAAATCATGTTTTCGCCTTCAACGATGCTGGATGTACCATCGGCGTTACGGACTTCTACATCCTGACCACCAACGACTTCTTTATAATTGTCCATCGTGAGATTGGTATTGGCGGTCAACTGGCGCGTGGTACGTACCAGCTTGCCGACGCGCACCGTGCCTTGCCAAGTCAACAGGCTGCCATCTGGCATGGTAACACCGGCTCGCCATTCGGCAAATGATTTCGTTACCCCTTCAATGGTGATGGGACTATCGAGCGTTTGGCCGGTTGGGATGGGCAGTGACTCGGAAGAAACGTTGGCGATATGCGGGAAGACCGTCCACCAGCCCGTGTTATCAATATCGGTACGCGTACGCACGGAAGAAATCAGCAGCCCTAAGGTTGGGATCGTCCAGATTACGACGATCAGCAGTAATATACCGTTGACGAGGAAGATTGCTCTTCGTTTTGTAACTTTCATAATTCATATCCCCTTTTAGAATGTCTCGCGCTGGCTGAATTGACGCAGGTTGTAGATCATTACGGGGATGACAGCGAGGAGCAGGACAACGGCAATTGCCGAACCCAGCCCTTGGTCAAATTCGGTGAACATCTCTCGAAAAAACCGAACACCGATGACTTCCGTGCCGAATTGTCCGCCCGTCATAACGACCACGATGTCAAATATTTTCAGGGTGAAAATGATGGTGGTGGTGGTGACGGTTATGAGCGTCCCGCGAATACTGGGGATGATGATTCGTAAAAAGATCGTGATTTCCGAGGCACCATCGACACGGGCGGCTTCCAACAGATCACCGTCCACGCCTTTGATCGCCGCTGAAATCAGCACCATCGCGAATCCGGTTTGTAACCAGACCATCACGATAATCAGAAATATGTTATTCCACGGTTGGATAAGACGCAGCCAATCCTGGTTCGTGCCGCCAGCGCTGGTGACAGCCGCATTAATCAAGCCGACATTGGGGTTAACGTCGAAGACAAACTTCCAAATGATGCCCGCGCCAACCATCGAAATCGCCATCGGCATGAAGATCAGGGACTTAGCAACACGCTCGAATTTGCTGCGGTCGGCTAAGATGGCAATCAACAAGCCGAGGCCAATCACCAGCGGTGTTCCAATCACCAGCCACAATAAGTTATTGCGCCACGCTTCAATCATAATGCGCTGGCTGAAAATCTGGATGTAGTTTTGAAAGCCAACGAAGGCTGTACCATCGGCATTTTTAAAACTTAGAATCACAGTGCTGATGACCGGCAAAGCCAGAAAGACGATCAGAAAAAAGGCTGCTGGCCCCACGAAAATATAAGGTTGTATGCGCGTCGTCCACTTGGACGGCAGCGACTCGACAATCCAATTCGCCATAAAAAAGAGGGATGCAACACCGCCTACACCCCAGACAATCGCCACGATACCAATAATAAGCCGCGAATCTTTACTGTCTCGTAAGTAAATAAAACCGGCATATAACCCGAGAAGCGTTAAAAGTGATCCTAGAATGCCGATCAGGATGCGCGAAGTGTCGATGCGCGGCGGCTGCGGTTTAGGATCGGATTGTTTATAGGCAGTAACTTGTTCCATAGTTGAAGTTCCCCAAGGGTACCGGAATTTTTGACACCATTCGATTATTTATGAGATGAACAAAGGCAGGGTACCTTGTTATCGGGCAGCCCTGCCTTTTGAGAACCGTTTGTAGGGACACGAACAAATCATGTCCCTATTTGGTTTGGCACATCAAGTGCCAAGTGTCACTTTAGGAAGTGGGCCAGCCTGCGTCGATTTCCTTGAGGGTGGTATCGAGGTCGGTTGTACCACTGACATAGTCGGTAATACCCTTCCAGAATGTACCAGCACCAACAGCGGCGGGCATCAAATCGGAACCGTCAAAACGGAATGACGTGCCTTGAGCCACGACTGCGGCGGCCTTCTTCTGGATGTCATTGGCGAACCATTCGGTCTTCACATCGTTCTGGGGAGCCAGCGTGCTGCCATCGGCTAACCATGTCTTGACCGATTCACCACGGCTCAGCCAGTCTTCGACGGCGCGGATTTCAGGACGATCATTGAACATCACCATGATGTCGGCGGAACCGAGGACGGGCTTGCCGTATTTTTCGTCAATTGGTGGCAGGTAGAAGAAGTCGTAATCGGTACCGGCGATCAACGGCTTGTTGGTCGTCGGATCCATCGGGAAGAAGCTGGTGATGAACGTGGCCTGACGATGCAGGTAGCAGTTCGGCGGGTTGGTGAATAGTCCCTTAGGTGCATCACCGAAAGCGGTACCGGCAATCGACTTGCTGCCGCCATAGACATACTTGTCATTCATCCAAATGTCGCTCATCTTTTGGAAGGCGGCCTTGACTGCCGGATCGGTGAACTTCACGCGCTTGGCAGGATCACTGGGGGTCGCCCAGTTATCATAGGTTTCCAGCGGGGCAGTACGCAGCAGAATGTCTTCAATCCAGTCTGTGCCGGGCCAACCAGTGGCTGCGCCTGATTCGATGCCGATACACCATGGCGTACCACCATCGGCGACGATTTGGTCAGAGAGGGCAATCATTTCGTCCCATGTGGTTGGCACTTTGTAGCCAGCGGCATCGAAAGCCTTCTTCGGATACCAAACAAGGCTCTTGACGCTGTCACGTGCCCACACGCCAGCCATGAACGGCTTGCCATCCGCACCGGGGCGCATCGCCAAGTCTAGCCAAAATTGGGTATAGTTCTGCTTCAGCCAAGCCGGATCCATGAAGGTCGAAACATCGACAATCTTGCCTTGCTTGCTGAATTGTTCGACCAGACCGGGTTGTGGGAAGTCAGCCAAATCGGGAGCCTGACCACCGGCTACTTCGGCGGCGATCACGCCTTCGAATTGCTTGCCACCGTTATAGGCCACTTTGATGCCAGTCCAATCTTCGAATTCCTTAAATGAATTCTGGAATTGGGTGGCATCGTTTGCGTCTTGTGTACCGCCGACGGTCACAATTTTGCCAGCCATCTCACCCTTACAGGCCGACTCTAGTTCCTTGCTCATCATTGTAAAGAATCCGTCGGGACATCCCGGCGGCTTGTCTTGTGCAAAAACGGAAGTGCCGAGCGACAGCACTAACGCCATGCCCAGTACGAGGCTCATCTTTCTCATATTCTTAAAAGCTCCTTTAGTACATATACTTTAATTTTGACTCGCAGCTTGAACGGCTATACGGCGAGGTATACCCGTCGTTTGCCGCGTAATCACCTCAGGTAATGGCAGTGGGGCAGGTGGATTTGCGCCACCTTTTAGATGGTGTATCAAATATTCAATGGTCACGCGCCCACTGAGTTCCAGATATTGCTGAACAGTTGTCAGGTTGGTGTGATAGCTAATTTCCAAATCGTCATAACCAATAATGGATATGTCTTCAGGGATACGCAATCCCAACTCGCGGCAGGTTGCCACGCAGCCCAGCGCTTGAATATCGGACATCGCAAAAATAGCCGTTGGCGGAGACTCTTGAGCCAGCATATCGCGGCATAACATTCGCGCCACATCGTAATCATGATGCCCGACTGCAAAGTAATTTTTCTTAATCGGTATATTGTGTTCGTTCATGACTTCGCAATAACCCTGATAGCGTTCCCGACTGGTCAAAAAACCAAACGGATCAAAGAACTCATCACCGATGTAAGCGATCTGTGTGTGACCGAGATCAATTAGATGCTGGGTTGCGACACGCCCACCATAAACATTATTGGCACCGATGCACGGCCAATCCTGATTTTGCAGATGGTTAATGCCCGCAAATGGGATTTTCGCCTGTCGCAGCATTTCTTTTTGCGCTTCTGATAACTCTAAATCAATAATAATAAGTGCCTCGACGCTGCCCCCCTGAGCGATTGATGCCAACCGTTCTTGATAATGGGGCTTTGAACTGATGCTGTATAAAACCAGCTCGTAATCATGTTCGCTGTCGTTAAGCCCTGTTTGCACCCCTCGTAAACGCTCCGCGAAAGAACGATAACTGAAGAAGGGTTGGGTGATAACGCCGATGTTATGAATCCGTTGTTTGCGTGGAAGCTGCCGCGCGATGCTGTTAGGCCGAAACCCCAATTCAGCAATAGCTTCTAAAACACGCTGTCGGGTATTGGCATTCACCAGCGGACTGTTATTCAGAACGCGGGAAACGGTTCCAATTCCCACACCAGCTTTTTGGGCAACATCTCGTATAGTTGGATTCGACAATATTTTACTTTAGGTAATGAATATACTATTGGAAACGTTTCCATAACTTGAAAATTATTATAGATAACCTTGATTATCTTGTCAAGAATATTATGAGAGGCGGCGGAACAATTCTGGGTAATTTTGCACAAATCCATCAGAATCGATGGGCAAGATGGCTTTAAAACCGGGCTGGCTGTACTCGAATACACTGCCGCGCTCATGCTTTTCGAGGCATGTATACTGCTGGGTGGCGCGTTCAATCGTCAGGTCGGGGATGCGGATGTAAACCATGTCAAGTGATCGGCTTTGACCGGCTTGCCAATCGAGGCGGCGGATGGGTAAGGTGTTGGTAAAGGGTGTGGCGCTGATGTCGATGTCATGGCAGCCTTCAAGCTGTGGCAGGGGTTGATTGTGTTCATCGAGCCATTGACCTGTCGCTAAACGCGTCAGATCAAGACCTTGATGTCCCGACAAACTGATCATGACACGGACGACCTGATAATTCTCAAGGCAGCGCAGACGGTAACGTAAGTGAAAAGGGGTTTTATCCTCAAAGCCGATGACGGTACTTTCGATGACTATCCCGTCGATAGGATTGCGTTCAATCAACTCAAGGTATTCCAGCCCGACGTTATCCCACTGCTGCCAGATACGGGTGTGCGTGATCGGCATATATCACCTAAATTAGGACTCGTTGGGCGAGTCTGTATCGATTTCAGGGAGCAATTGAATGATTAGATTTTCAAGTGCTGGCAGATCAACGTCAATAATTTGCCATATACGTTCTAGCTTAACTGACCAATAGACGTGGATAACAAAGTTGCGAAACGCGCCAATCTGTCGCCAAGGAATTTCTGGATGTTGATTTCGTAAGTCTTCAGAAACGATTCGCGCAGCCTCACCAATAATCTCAAGATTGCGTAATACGGCTTCTTGTATGAGGCGTGACGACATAAATATCTCACGTCCTTCTTTAGTGAAGGTATAGGTGAGTTGAATCCGCTCCAAAATATCATGGAGTAAAGCACGATCATCTCTCACAGGCGTACAGCTTCTTTCAAGGCCTGTTTTTGAATGTGAGGTTTTAACTCTTCCACAGTCGCTACATCAACTTTGCGACCCAGTAATTCTTCTAAAGCAACGACAAGCGCCATACCACCCCATCCAGATAGACGCGACCAATCTTGGTCAATCAGCAAATCAATATCGCTAGATTCATTGGCATCTCCGCGTGCAACTGAGCCGAATACACGCACGTTTGATGCACCATATTGGGCTGCAAGTTGGATGATTGCCTCTCGTTTATCTTTGATGAGATCATCTATACCTAAATGATCCCGAACTGAATCAGTCATGTGATTTCTCCTTCCTGATTCGCTTCATTGAAAATCATTTTACTTTCCTGCTAACCAATTGACAATCGCCCCCGGCAAATCATCGTGTTCCTTGAATAAACCCATGCCATGTGTGCGACCGCTATACAGCAATATTTCGAGATGGTCGCCGCCGAGTTCCTGCATCTTGGGTACATCATTTTTGGGATAGGTGTCGCGATCTGCATACACAATCAGCGCGGGAAATCCGGCTTTGACAGCATCAGATGTTTTCACGCCGAAGTAATTCAACCCCGGTGAGATAGCAACTGCACCCAAACAGCCGTCAATCGCTGCACAGCCATTCAGCGCCAGATTTGCACCCATGCTCGAACCCACGAGTTCAATCGACTGCACACCGGATTGTGCTTTCAGCCAGTCTGACCATTCAACCGTATCTTTCTGGGCTTGCTTCCAGTTGATCTTGCCCTTGGTCTTACCATAGCCGCGTAGATCAACCGCCAACACTTTGAAACCCGCGTCCAACAAGGGCTGCACCAATGGCTTCCAACTGCTGCGGTTGGTATACAACTCGTGCAACAGAATCACGCCTTTGCCGTCGCCATCCGCCGCGAAGAAACTTCCGTAGAGTGTTTTGCCATCGCTCGCCGTGATTTGGACAGCAGTGTTATCCGTTGGCGGCGGGGTAGGGGTCACATTCTGCGCCAGAATGGGAGTCACAATCAGCAAAAGCACGCCAATGATTATTGCACGCATATAAAATTCCTAACTCGTCTATGGAACTTGAAAGTGCATTAGTACCGGACTGTTGTCTGTCGCGGCTTGACCAGCTTGTAAGGCGGGCATTCGCTGGTTGGTGGCAGGTTGGTAAAAACCGATTTCCAGTGTGTAGTCACCAGATGGCAGATTAGACGGGATTTGCAGCGACCATTGATCAGCGATTTTTTCACCGGCTGACCATGCCCATGTCGGATAATTGCCGCTGCGTGGGATGCCATCACCTAGCGATTGGCTGCCGTTCGGCCCTGTAAGATGGATGAACTCAGTCCATGAATCAGGCGTATTCTGGTCAACCGCCCACAGTAAATTGAGTTGAACAGTCGTACCCGCAGTTGGGGGTTGGCTTAGGCTGTAACTTTGTAGATGCGCGAAATTCGGGAATGCAATATCGCTTGGTTGCTGTACATCACCACTGCCTGACGACATATCACCGGCGGGACTTACCACCTGCCCGACAAACGGATATTTCACGGCTTGCCCATTGGCAGTGGTGGCTTGCCAATCGGCCTCAAGTGTTTTGGCATTCAAAACCGTGACCAGCATGTCATACACTTGTCCGGCAGCGGGTGGCGGATCATCCGGCACATCGGGATCATCAATAAATATATCGAAACGATCACAGAATCGGTCGCCGGTTTGCCACGAAATACTGTTGAAATGGCCTAGCCCATGAATGGATGTGCGGTCAGCCAAAATCTGACCCTCATGCACAAATTTCAACGAGAAAACGGCTGGTTTGGTGGTGGGTTGCAGCACTTCCCAGCACAACGTAATGTCATGTTTATCGGCTGCGATGTGGTTAGAAGACTGCGTATAACCAAGGAAGCGAATGGTGTGGTCAAAATCAATGACCGTACCTTGGAGATTTAAGGTTGTATTCGTTGGCAAGAACTGTGGCAGCCCGAAGGTCAGTTGCACCGTCATCGGACTTAAGATCAAGCCGACGGTGAGGATGAGCGATACACTACCATATTGTAAGGGACGACGTATCAGCGGAAAGCGCCGTGCCAGTTGATATAAGCCGATGGTGATCAACAGGGCGAAGGCCGCCTGTGCTGGATAGATCAGCCGCGCCCAAACATCCGACTGCCGCTGCATCCAATAAATAATCGCGCCGAACATCGCCAGCACCATCACCACCAGCGTGATAACTTCCTGACTCATCAGTGATTTGAGGTTCTTTTTCACCCGCGCGGACACTAAATAACCCACACATGCCCCAATCGGAATCAGGCTGATGAGCGCATATGAGAACGGATTGGTTCCGCGTGGCGAAACGTTGCCCCAATAGGTCATATAAAAGT
>JACDGI010000988.1 GCA_013821665.1 Anaerolineae bacterium | reverse complement strand
ACTTTCGATTCATTCTTGCCATTTTCGTGTCTCCCTTTTTTCAGTGTATCGCCTTTTTCTCGACTCCACTTTTTGGGATCCACTCCAAGAATCGGGTTCTTCCTCATCAATCGATAGCATCTTTATCTCACCTATTTTTACACCCCCAATATATTGAGGAGTCTGTACAATCGTCATGGCAATCGTCCAGCACTTTTTTTGATACTCCGATTGATGTTCTGTTATAAACGCTTCCATTGCCTCTAAATCACTCCAGTAGCGATGAGAAGTTGTCCACTCATCCGGCAGTGCCAACTCATAACCGGGTGCTGTTTCCTGTTCGGCGGCTAAAGAATACTTCCCTGCGCGGGGAAGAAAAACCGATTGCCATTTTCCACGATTGATACTGAGTACCCGCGTAACATTAGGATTCAACAGCCAGCTTTTATCTTCCCAAGATTTAACTTCGGCTTGCGTCAACCACATCTCTCTACAATCAAATCCTATGATTAACTCTTTGAGCATTGCTGACTTTCCTAATATCTATAAATCTCTCCGCCTTGATCTTGGCGTGCTTGGCGATATGTTTTCGTCTTTGGGTTAGCGCCTCATTATTATGACATAAGTTTATTTTCGGTTAACCAGACAAATCCTTTTCCAACCATTCCCCAACCACTTTAACAATCGTTCTCCCGCAAAATGGTTAACGCCAACACCTCAAAAGACTTACAAAATGTTCTTCCAAATAGTAACCCAATTGCCCATCATATCTGTTAAACTGTTTATCGGAGCGGTGCTTAGCTCCCTTCCCCTGTTACTATGGGGGAAGGGTTGGGGTTAGGGGTATCCCTCTTACCATCCAACAGCGTCACAATCGTTACAAAAATGGGCCTGTTGCAACTGCAATATTTCTAACATTTGCAACATTTACAACGTTTTGGCAATTAAACCCGTCTTTGCCATTGCCGAAATTGCGACCAACAGAAGTCCTGTGGGCTGCCAAATTTTCCGATTATCACCCTGACATTGACGACTCTGACAACATTTGCGACAAATGATCTGATTCTCAACAACGTCAACAACAACAGCATTATTTACTTGGCATCGCACTGCCGCCGCCGCCGCCACTGCCGCCAATAGCACTTCTTACGCTTCAGGATTAACGTGGTTCTCGATCAGCCACTTCCAGACGACCGCCAGCGCCAGCACATCGTCCCGCTGGTACTCGCAAGCATGGGTAATATGCTGCACTTCACCGGAGATCAGCCACTTGCGATAATCAGTTTCGGCAGCCCACCATTCGGCATAACCTTTCCAGCTAAAGCCGAAGTAAGCCGCCACTTTCTTGATCGAATAACTCCGCAGCGGCAGCCGAACCGTATTGACGAACGTGCTGTGCAAATCGTGCATCCGACCGAGCAGCGCGTTTTTGACCGCATCAGGAGCTGTCGCCCGCATCACACCGGCATCAAAACCTGACCAGTGATAGATCGGCTTGTCATCCACCCCGACGCTCTCATGAAAGGCTTCCCATGCCTCGTCTTTGTCACGTACGATAATCAGTTCACCAATCGGCGGCAGCATCACCCGCGCCCGTGGATAATCCGGCGCAACAATCGCAATCTGGCTGTTACCGGCCTCATCCGACCAACCCAGCGACCACGGCAGCCCATCACCACCCGGCAGCGCCGCCGTTTCAAGGTCGAACATCCACCCGCCCCGATGCAGCACATCCGGCATCGCATTCACCCACACCGGACGATCTTCGACAAAGGCTAACGCGTTGGCCCGATGCGAAGCCGCCGTTTTCTTGATCCCTTTGAAGCGCTGAAGTTCCTCGATTGAGAGTGCCGCCAACTGTTGCAAACTGGTGATACCACCACGTTCCAAATGTTTGCGGGCTTGGGCATTCAAGCGTGGTAGCAGCGATAAATCAAGATTGCTGCGAGCCACTTCCGTACAGGCCGCGTACCACGGACATTCTTTGCAGTGCGCCAGCAGATTAACCGGCGGCGCATCCTCTTTAGTCAGAACCATATACGCACGGCGCAGCATCAGGTTGAGATGCGCCGGATTAAGGACATGTTGGATGACGTAACGCGGACGATCTTGGGCATCTGAACCCAACCAGAAGTGACCCCGCAGTTTGGCTTCTTGCATGTCCTGAAGAATATTCAGATAGAAGTCGAGTTGCAGTTCGTCGCCTTTGCCGATGCTCAGATACTGCTTAATTTCAACTGGCTCGTACAGATGGCTTTCGATGTTGCGTGTCAGGCGGTCAACACGTCCTCGCAAGCTGACTTCCACGCCGCTTTCCAGTTCGTAGCGAGCTTCAATA
>JACDGI010000203.1 GCA_013821665.1 Anaerolineae bacterium | reverse complement strand
ATGTACCACCCTCACCATAATAACCTCGCCGCCGCCAGTACTTCCCAAGCGCGACACCCAGCAGGATTCCAAGGGTGTAATTACCGCTGTCCAGCGACCATTGCAGCGCCGCCCGCATATTGTCTTGTTCCTGATCCAGCAGTTCGGTTGACGCGTCGACACTGGACGTATCCCATTGTGCTGATGTGGTCTCGGCCAGCGCCATATAGTAAGCGGCATGGGCGTGTTTAATCTGCTCCACCTCGTCCCGCTCCACCAGCTTTTCCTGTGCATATTCACGAATCGGCTCTAGCAGGATGAAGCGTGTATCCGCCTCAACCGTAGACAGCGCATGATGAGCCGTTGAGTGCCCGTTCGCCGCTAATCTGTCGCAGCAGCGATTTATCGACCAGAGATTGCAGTGCTGAGAATTTAACACCGGTCACTTGCTCGACTGCCTCCGGTGTACAACCACCCCTGAAGACGGCTAATCTGCTGAGCAGCACACGCTCCGGTTCTAAGAGCAAGTGCCATGAATGGTCGAACACCGCCCGCATACTGCGATGTCGCGCCGGAATATCGCGGTAAGTCGTCGAAAGCACATCCAAGTTGGTGCGGATTTGCCGTTCGATCTCCTCAATTGGGAGCGCTCTCACACCCGCTGCTGCCAGTTCGATTGCCAGTGGCATTCCTGCTACATGTTGGCATATCCGCATGACCAGTGGCAGCATTGTGTCCGACAGCGATGTTCCGGATTGAATCTGCGCCACCCGCTGCGCGAAAAGTTGTACAGCGCTGTAGTCGGTCATTTCCGCTAGGCTCTGCGGCACGACCGTATCGGCGGAATCGCCTGTGGGATACGATAAACCCTCAACATCAAACAACCATTCTGTGCGCAGGTTGAGTCGCTCCCGCGATGTAATTAGAATCGTGATATTTGGTGCGCGTTGCAGGATGTCCGAAATCAGATCAGCGCCTTCAACCAAATGTTCGAAGTTATCCAATACTAACAGCATATGCCGGTTACGAAGATATATCAGCAAATCAGTGGTCGGATTGATACTGTCACCGAATGAAAGATGCAGCGCCTCACCAATAGCTGAAATAATTTGGTTTGGTGTGCTGATTGAGGCCAGCGGCACAAACACCACATCGTCTTGAAATGTCACCGTTTGACTCTCAGCGACCTCGATTGCCAAGCGCGTTTTGCCAATGCCACCCGGCCCCAGTAGGGTGAGCAGGCGACAGGTTGGATTAGCCAGCAATCGCGCGATCTCAGCGAGTTCGCTACCCCGCCCGACAAAAGGAGTCGGTTGGAAAGGCAGATTGATGACCGTCTTGTGTTCGTCTTTTAGCCGCTGTTCTTTTGCCGCAACTTGTAACGGTACAGAGGGATTGATAGTGACCTTTACACTCGGTGATGGTATGAGCAGTTCTGCTAGCCAATTCTCGTCCAGCAAGACTTTTTGCCGTGAAATCTGCCACAGTTCGCGCACGGCCTCCGCTTCGCGCCCTGCCGGGAATGCCTGTTGCTTAATGCCGAGCACGATTAATTGTTTAATATGTTCGACTTTGGGATAACTGCTGCCTGCCTCCCATTCCCCTACCGCGCGGCCTGAAATATGCAAATAATCCGCTAAACTGGTTTGTGTCAATCCAATGTTGATACGTAGAGTCAGGATAGCTTGTCCAAAAGCATAGTTCCGATCACGGTAAGCGGATCGCTTCATAGGCAATAGCTTTCTAAATGACCCTAAACAGGGCAATATGAAATCAATGGGAAGTGATGTGAAGTGACATGCCACACACTGCTGACTGCCACAAATATTACACCGCATATTATAACAAGTCGCTGCATTGATTGCTAATCACTGACCGTTTTTTTGCGGGGGAATTTAACACATGTCGTTAACCGCAACACCACTGGATTGGCGTGAAACGCGGTGGTTGCGGGCATGGGAACTCATCAACAAGGCTGGTCGCAAGGCAAGATTGCGGCGGAGTTGGGTATAGCACAGGGCGTTTTAGCTGATGGTTCAATCGCATCCATCAGGGCAGTGGAGGAGGGATAAAGGCGCTATGAACCATTCCGTATCCCGTGGGGGCTATGTGCTGACCATTACCATTACTCTTAGCAGGCATTTTGGAGAATCCACAAGCTTGTTTGAGCAGACTGATCACTTATAGGTCATCTATTTCCCTGCGTCTGTCCCAAACTCAACCCGCAAAAGCATATTTGGGCACAGGCGCGGGATGCCATCAGTCACTACTATACCTATCGTCAATTTCAAGATTTAATCGATGATTTTGAAACCTTCGTCAATAACAGTTTGCTTTCAACCCATTTCATGGATACGTTTACTCCACTTGCGTTAGGTATTTTCTAATCCTTTTTCCATAAAATAACGCAAGTTGTATTATGTTAATAATATGCACTAAAGATGAATCGATATATAACTTCAAGTTTTCTGGAATGACTAGCGCACAATCTTACATGAGGTATTGGATGGAACGTGACCTTAGAGGCGAGAAATATGATTTTCCTAATTTCAAATACAGTACAATATAATTGTTGCGAACGGGTCGCCGTACCTATCCTAGATATTTCAAACTCGAATATGCTTTTCAACGAGCAGCCTATCAGGCTCGGCCGCGCGTAATCACTCCCGCAAAGCTGAAACTACAAGATAAAGTTGTTGAATTAAGATCACATGGTTGCAGCTTTCCAGCCATTGCGAAACATCTGGGTATCAGTGTTGGAACTGCATGGAATATGGCTAAGCACAAAAGCTAAAGCTCGATTCGGATTGATGGCAAGATATATCACTCTATTTCCAGATGAATCCTAGTAGTTTAAATTCAATTCTACATGGCTGATACCACTTAGATTAAGTCATGGTTGATCCTAATGGTTTACAGGTCTTATTTGAGGCGATGGGAGGCCAATTGACGATGAACAGAGTCGCTGACTAGCCTTGGCCGACATGTTGCTGTGTATATTGCACTAATCCCTATGTCTTTCCCATTTGTCAGTTTTGTGCCACCTTCGAGAGCAAAAGTGGATTACTGGTAGCGATCTGATAGAGCTCGCTCACATCTTGTATCGTGAGAAGCCCAAGGAATCGTCCATCTTTTACAACCGGCAGTTCTTCGAGTTTCTGCTCAGCCATCTGCTACTGTATCTCAAATAAATCAGCATCCGGGCTGACGGGTTTCACGTCTATACACATCACGTCGCATACCGGCGTTTCAGCACCGAGTTGATCTAAGGTTTCAAGCATAACGATGGTGCGACAAGAGCCCCATTAATTGCCCCCCATCCCATACTGGCAAATCCGACTGAAGAGTCGTCAGGGCGAGAGCAATAGCATCCTTGATGGTCGATTGTAGGTTGAGTGTATGTGCCTGACGCGAGTAGGCACGCTCAACTGTCAATTTACCAAAGGTCCGTCGCATTTGTACGAGCTGTCCTTCTTGACCGGCACCCGTGTAGACAAAGAGAGCAATCAAAAGCAGAAACAAATCGCCTTCTAGAAAACCCAATAACCCGGCCAATACAGCCATGGACTGACCGATACTCACGGCGATAACTGTCGCGCGTTTGTAATCCAGTCGGGTTGCCAGCAAGGCACGCAGCACCGGTCCGCCATCCAAGGGGAAGGAGGGTATGAGATTGAAAAGCGCTAGAAACAAGTTAGCAGCGAATACATAATTAAAGGTGGCGTTGATCCCACCCTGTCCAACGCCCATCAGCAATCCCATTGGATCGCCTTCCAAGCCACCGATCCCGAACGCCAGATGTGCGAGGTAGAGGACGATGGCGATCACAACATTCACCAGTCGGCCGGCACTGGCGATGACCAGCTCCTGTACCGGCTTCTCAGGAATATGCTCAAGCTGTGCCACTCCGCCAATCGGGAGCAGCACAATTTGGGTCACAGGAACGCCATAATACTGCGCTGCCACGCAGTGTCCGAGTTCGTGCAAGACGACGATGGTGAACAACAGCAAAGTAACAATAACACCGAATAAAACACCGGCTATACCTTGTCCCGTGAATACACCAAATTGCAGAACGGCAAAGATGAGAATCAGCGGAAATGTGACATGGATACGAATATCAATGCCGCGTACCGTTAGTAATCGTATTGAGTTGTCCATTTTTCATCCCTTTATTTCCCTCGTAGCAACAATGGTCTAAATCGGTGACCTGGATATGAATAGCATGATGATGCTGACTCGAACCCACCATGCTATTCTGCTTTGGCAGAAAGTGGTTTATCTCTTGTAGTTCAGTTGTTTGTAACATTATGTTTGCGAGTACGGCCTGAGGACGATGATCGGGTGAATATCAGCCGAAGGTGAATGAAAAAACCGCCACACCCGGATCAAGAAACTCGATTTCAAACTGCCTATCAGTAATAGATCCCGATTGTCGTATCAACTGATACAACCACTGTTCGGTAACTGTGCCGTTGCCTTGTTCGTCAATGTCGCCTCCATGTGCGGTTTCCGGAGCCTTTCCATCGATGAGCACACGAAAGCGCACCGAAGTTCCGCCTACTATCGGTCCCATGACGACATGAAGATCGCGGGCGTGAAAGTTGTACACAATCCGCCCGTTGGTCTGGTTCAGCGTTGTAGCCTGACCCCCCATCGTCCAATCACCGGAAAGCGCCCAGTGGTTGAGTGTCAATTGGACAGGGGCAGCATAGACATGAGCCTCATCCAAAACTGGACCCTCAGGCGATGCAAAATTCTCGGTGCGGTCATAGCCGACATAGGTTTCTGGCGTTTGCAAGTTGTTCCAATCAGCAGCAACCTCCAAACCGCGGGGATTGACCGTTACCAGTTCATTACTAACCTCTTTATTTCCGGCAGCCGCCAATAACTGTTGGATAATCTTTTCCGACACGTCGTAGTTGCCTTCGCCGAATTCATGGTGGCGAATCTGTCCCTGAGCATCGATGATATAGAGCGCCGGCCAATAGTGGTTGTCGAAAGCATTCCATACTCCATAATCGTTATCGGTCGCAATCGGAAAATCGACCATCATAGCCTTTGCTTCCCGCTGGACGTTATCGAAGTCATGCTCGAATTCGAACTCTGGTGTGTGTACACCAATCACCACCAACCCTTGATCTTTATATTTCTCAGCCCACGCACGGATATAGGGCAGTGTCCGCAGCCAATTGATGCAGGTATAAGTCCAGAAATCGACGAGTACAACTTTCCCGCGTAGACTGGACGGTGTCAAAGGTTCCGAATTGAGCCACCCGGTCGCCCCGCTGAGAGACGGTATCTCACCTTCGATGGGTAATTGAACGGCTGTGGGTGTCATCTGATTATCCTCACTTTTAGATTCATCTATCAATACGAACACACCCCAAGTCGCAAAGACGACCATCACGCCGGCGATCACGAACTTGTCTGCTTTCATGATGAATGCCTTTCATCTGATTGGGTATCTATTACTGAGTGACATCGGCTCAATCACGGGATCAGACAGGTGCCATCGGGTGAGAGTGTCGACTCATATGGTCTGCTTCGATGACGGCATCGGCGAAGGCTTGTGGCGCTTCCTGTGGCAGATTGTGCCCGATCCCACCTTCGATGAGGTGATAGACGTAATTGCCAGAGAATTTCTTGGCATAGGCACTGCTGTCCAGATGTGGCGCACCATTAGAATCACCTTCAAGGGTGATGGTCGGCACGGTGATGACCGGAGACTGGGCGAGTCGCTTTTCCAGATCGTCATATTCCGGGTCGCCATCGGCTAGACCCAGCCGCCAGCGGTAATTGTGAATGACGATGCTGACATGATCGGGATTGTCGAAAGCTGCGGCACTACGATCGAACGTAGCATCGTCGAAATTCCACTGTGGTGAAGCAATTTGCCAAATGAGCTTGGCAAAATCATGACGGTATCTTCCGTATCCTTCTTGACCACGTTCGGTAGCAAAATAAAACTGATACCACCATTGAAGCTCCGCTTGAGGGGGTAAAGGCATTTTGCCGGCCTCCTGGTTGCCGATCAGATAGCCACTCACTGAGACGAGGGCTTCAACTCGTTCCGGCCAGAGCGCCGCGACGATGTCAGCAGTCCGTGCACCCCAATCGTAACCGGCGAGGATGGCCTTCTCGATATGCAGTGCATCCATAAACGCTATGGCATCAACAGCGAGCGCCGACGGTTGGCCATTGCGGAATGTGGCATCCGACAGAAAACGTGTCGTACCATATCCGCGCAAATACGGGACGATTACCCTGTAGCCCGCCGACGCTAACAAAGGTGCGACATCAACGAAGCTGTGAATATCATAGGGCCAGCCATGCAGAAGGATGACCACTGGACCTTCGCCGGGGCCGGCTTCAGCGTATCCAATATTCAGAACACCAGCATCAATCTGCTTCAGTGTGTCGAATGACGTGTTCGTTTGCGACTTATTCATCGTTGTAGTCCTCGCGTCTATTTCGCTGGCTTGTGCGCTTGTGTAACCGATCATGCCGAACTTGGCGGCAGCGAGGGTTAGTCCCACAGTACGCAAAAAGTTTCGGCGATTAAAGTAGATTTCTTTACGCATTTATCTTCCTCCAACTGAATTCATTTTGATGGTGACGGTTAAAGTGGCGGAATACATACAACGTATGCGCGTATTCCACCAAACTTCGGTTAGCGTAGAGATTTGAACGATGCGCGCATCTCCTCAGTGAAAAGTTCTGGTTGTTCCCAAGCTGCAAAATGACCACCTTTGTCGAGCTTGTTGAAATAGATCAGGTTGGGATAGGCACGCTCTGTCCAACTCTGTGGGGCGGCATAGATTTCATCGGGAAAGGCGCTCACAGCGACCGGGATGGTGACGTTTTTTGGAGCGAAAAAGGCAAGCTTGCTTTCCCAATACAGACGGGCTGAAGAGACTGCTGTATTCGTGAGCCAGTAGAGCGTGATGTTTTCGAGAATGTCATCTCGCGTAAGACCCTCTGATTGGCCCTCAAAGAGACGCGCGATAAGTGCTTGACTGGCCGCATCGTGATCCAGCATCCAAGCTGCCAACCCGACCGGTGAATCGGCAATCGCGTACAGTGTCTGTGGGCGATTCGCCATCTCGCTGGCGTAGCCGACACCGTGTTTGTAGAAAAAGTCGAGCTGATCCCAAGCGTGCTTCTCTTCGGCTGAAAGACCGGATGGCGGCGGATTGCCGAACTGGAGTGCCGTTGCAACGTCGACTGGTATCGTCGCTGGCATGTTGGTGTGAATGCCGATCAATTCCGGAGGAGTCAGCAAGGCCATCTGCTCTGTGACAGCATTCCCCCAATCGCCACCTTGGGCGACAAATCGCGTATAACCGAGGCGTTTCATCAGCGCGATCCAAGTGTGCGCGATGCGGATGGGGTCCCATCCGGTCGCGGTCGGCTTGCCCGAAAAGCCATGACCCGGCAGCGACGGTATTATGACATCAAAAGCATCTTCAGCCTTTCCACCATAAGCACTCGGTTCCGTAAGCGGGCCGATGATCTTCATTTGCTCGATGACGGAACCGGGCCAGCCGTGTGTGATGATGAGCGGCAAGGCATTTTCATGTTTCGAACGCACATGAATGAAGTGAATATCGAGCCCATCGATCTCAGTCACGAACTGCGGCAGGGCATTGAGCCGTGCCTCTACCTTGCGCCAGTCGTAATCTGATGCCCAATAGCGGGCGAGTTGCTGCATTGTCGCCAATTGCACACCTTGCGAAACGTCAGCGACGGTTTCCTTTTCGGGCCATTGGGTTGCGGCGATGCGCAGGCGAAGCTCGACCAACGCCTGGTCGGGAATGTTGACGCTGAAGGGAAGGATTTTGGATTCTGAACTCCCCATCCTTCGTTCATTCGATGTCGTTTTAATCATGATCTGTCTCCTTTTTGAAAATGGTATGCTTCTGGAATGAACTCGTCCCCTACATGAGTGTTTACAACTGGCACTGATTAACCCACAGATTTGAATGACGCACGCATCTCCTCAGAGAAGATCTGCGGCTCTTCCCTAGCTGCAAAGTGACCACCTCGCTCGACCAGCTCCACTTCGGGAATGTGAACACTAAGGGGACGGATTTTAGAATCTGCTCCCTCTGTCATTCGTTCGTTCGATTTGCTTTTGGATCATCTCCATTTCTCCTTGAAAATGGTATGTGTTCAACGCTTTATTGCCTAAAAATTGGCCATATGAGACGAACGTGCAATCTTGCTCTGGCACGGCTTTGAAATAAAGCCTTACCTTATTGATATAGAATATCTATTATCGGTTTCTAAGTCGTCTGCGATTCCACGTATTTTTGTGTATGACAACAAATTGTTTTGCATAAGATAGAGAATCACCTGTGTCCTTGAAGACACTCCTAGCTTGTTGAAAATGTGACGGAGATGAGTCTCAACGGTTCTAGCGCTGATGAAGAGTTCGTTGGCGATTTCTGCATTGCGCCAACCCTTAGCAAGGAGCATCAACACGCGGTGTTCCTGTTTAGTCAGCCCTTCCATCGGTTCCATATTATTTCCTCCTAAGAACGGACTTCAAGACGATTGAAATCAAAATAACACTCGACCGGTCGAGTATGGGTATGGACTGTCAATCAGAGCCTGTACTAGCTACGCGCGCTTGTGTACCGAGGATAATTGGATACATATTGTGCCCTCACTCACGCGCTGATTTAAGCACCTGCCCCTTCACGGTACGGGTCTAGGAACGTCATCAATGCAGATGACATCGCTTCAGGAAAGTGCTCGGCGACCCAGTGCCCACCGCCCCGGATGACTGCGCTCTGCACATCATCTGCTAGGGCTTCCATCGCATACCTGACATTTTCACCGTCAATCGCCAAGACGGGCATCGTCAGCGGTCGGGCTTTGCGCTCCGCGTTCTGGGCGAGGGTTGCATCGAATGCACGGTAGAATGCTATGCTGGCGCGCAGGTCGTTGGGGGTTGAGATGAGACTAGCGTAGTACTTAATCAGGTCGTCGGGCAGCTTCCTGCCCTGAATGGCGAACTCGTAACCGAAGAAGAGGTCTTCCCTTCCCGCGATGAGCTCTTCAGGCAGATTCTCAACCCAGTTGAAGGGGATGCCCCAAAGTCGATTGCTGATCTGTCCGGGAACAAACCCAGGGCCTGATGCAGACGTCATTGGGCGACCAGGTATTTCGGTGAGGGCTATACGGTCAATCTGGTCCGGAAAATCCGCAGCCAATGCGTAGCTGATCGCGAATCCCGTGTCGTGACCAACCACGGCGAACTTCTGGTAACCGAGCGCATCCATAAGCCCGATCATATCTTTAGCGAGTGTGGCGGTGTCGTACCCGTCCATGGGTTTATCGGACAGTCCGATCCCGCGCTGGTCGACCGCGACCACTGTGAAGTCCCGAGCCAATATTGGCATCATTAGACGCCATGCGTACCAAGTCTCGGGCCAGCCATGTATGAGCAGCAGCGGCGGACCACCGCCTCCGATAACCGCGTGCAGGCGCACATCACCCGTGTCAATATACTGGCTGGTGAATGTGTCAGTGAACCCCTCACAGAGGTTCGGGGCACCCGAGACCGAGCCGGGACCTTCTGGGGTGGGTAGCTGGGCAGAAGATGAATTCATAGCAGTCTCCTTATTAAGTCTCTAATACTGAAGTTCGGTGTGCAGACGTTGGCACTGCGAACATCCTTCCGCTGAATTCTGGTTTCAAGAACAAACCACTTTCAAATGTATAGATGGCCGCTTCAGTTTGGGAAGAAATTCTTAATTTTTTGAATATTCTGTGGTGGTGACTCTCAACTGTACGGACACTGATATAGAGTTCTTTGGCGATTTCGGCATTTCGCCGACCCTGCGCGACAATGCCAAAACGTTGCCTTCTTGATTTGTTAAATCGTCTATAGTGCTCATCAAGTGATATCCTTTCCGAAATAATATATTTAACAAAATAGAATGAATTACACTGTTGGGATTACGTTACCACTAGGCTGGTCGAGCTGTCGCCCGACCAAGGTCGAGTCTAGGGTATGGTTTATAGGTTGGGGATTGGGTTAACCAACATACTATGGCAGGAGATTGAGTTGGCGGGCACGCGCAATGGCGAGTGTACGGCTTTGCACGCCGAGTTTGCTGTAAATATGGGTGATATACCATTTGACGGTTGCGACGGAGAGAAAAAGTTTGTCGGCAATTTCACGATTCGAGTTTCCATCGGCGATCAGTCTCAAGACTTCAAGTTCTCGCTCGCTCAGTGGTTCCGCCAGAGTCTGGTCAGTAGGTGCTGCGTGGCTGGTTAAAGGCGTATCTTCCAGATTCAGGAGTTCATCCAACAGGGCAGTGGTGACAGCATCGAAATCTTCGTTCGTTAATGTCCACTGTGCTGTCTTGGCTGTTGGGGGATTAAGCTTCAGAAGATGCTGCGCCCGATCTTTCGTATCCTGATCGCTGTTAGGATGTTGCAGCGCTAATGCCAGCAGTTCGATGCCACGCGTCTGCTTTCCGGTTTGCAAGAATAGTTCGCCAACCGCGACATAGATTGACGGTGTTCGGGATAATTTATGCTGATTGCTGAGTTGGAGTGCCTCACATAGGTAGCGGCGGGCTTCCCCATAATGCCTCATAGTACGAGCGCTGTTGCCCATGCCTTCCAACGAGGTTGCTAGGCCAACATTGTCCCCCTGCTGATAGCGGATACTTCGCGCCTGCTCATAGCAGCGTCCAGCTTCGGCGTAATCCCCCTCAAGCAGCGCAATCCGGCCTAGGCTGTCCAGCGTATCAGCCATACCTTTCGGGTCATCCATTTCCTGTTGAATGGCATATGCTATCTGAAGACGCCGTTTAGCATCATCTGTATCGCCCAGTAATTGGGACAGTGTAGCCCATTCGCTGAGGCAGTAAGACCCACGATGTACATCGCCGATGACTACTGTATACGCATAGCCTTGCTGAATATAGTTTCTTGCTTCCTCGTACTTGCCCTGCAAGCGTGACACCATCGCCAGCACGGGATAGTCAATTGCTAGGTTAACGCGATCTTCCCGCAGGGTATGATCCTGAATTGCTTCTCGGACAAGATCTTCTACCTCGTTGAGATTGCTTCCTAGATAAACGTGCGCATAGACTAGCACGACGCGGGGGTCGAATGCATGTCCCACTGCGGGTAGGACACTGTGCTGCGTATAG
>JACDGI010000987.1 GCA_013821665.1 Anaerolineae bacterium | reverse complement strand
CCGTTGTGGGGTTCGCGGTCTCGACCTGATAAGAAGTCGGCTGATCAGTTGACCAGCGCAGTACAACTTTGGCCTGAGCCGGGAAATCGGCTAGATCTATGGATACGACTTCCCGGCCTTGCTGTTCGAGCCGCCGCACAACGTCGGCGGTATGCTCTTCTCCCGGATAAGAGACAACTAATATCACAATTATTGTCCTCGCTGCAAAGCGTCCAAATTCTGGAGGGCAGCTTGGTAAGCAGCCATGAGTTGTGTATGTTGTTGTTCAATGATGCTCAGAGCATTTGCCAATTCTTGTACCTGTGACGCAGCGGCATTCAACGCATCTTGATTATTAGACGCGCGGCTGGGCGATGCCATGACGAAGGGTGAAGCACCCTGCGGTGAGTTGAATCCCGGCATTTGACCCGGATGAGTAAACACATTCTCTACCCATGTGCCAGTCGGATCGAAAGCCACTTCTTTGATACTAATGGGGTCAACAATCGGATCTTTATTAACCTCTTTGAAGGTTGTTACCGGATCGGTAATCGGATCCTTGCGCAGTTCTTTGATCGTTATTTGATCCGTAATTGGGTCTTTATGCACTTCTTTGAAGGTTGTTACCGGATCGGTAATTGGATCCTTCGGTACTTCCTTAAAAGTGGGCAGTGGATACATAGCATGAACACCAGCAATGTCGCCTTGAGAGAGGCCGTTGCGCTGACCCATCACAACGCCTACTGGAAGTGGTTGTAAAGCGATGATGGTGGCCTGCCCATTGATGGAAAAACCGGTCGGCGGATAGTGCATAATGGAACCGTAGTCATATGCACCTAAATCATCGCCATCTGCGATTTGCTGCGAGAAGTTAAATTGCATAGCAGGATCAATATTCGCCCACACAATCTGGACGAAAGTATCACGATCTTCGCGGCTTTGTTCGTGCCAGAGGCCAACTGTGTGACCAATTTCATGGATTGCATTTCCCGTGCCACAACCATTGCCCAGCGTAATATTCTGCGCACCGCCACGACGACCTACCGACGATGAGCAACCACCGCCTGATTGAAAATGGGCATAATCGTCATATTGGGCAGCATTAGCCGCAGTCCTTAAGACAAAGCGAATTCTTGTGTTCGCTTCCCAGTGAGAAATGGCATCTGTGATCCGCTGTTGGTTGGGCATTGTGGGATCAATGTCGTAAGGAATAATGGCATTCGGCCAGCGAAACTGCTGTCCCGTAATGCCAATCGAGAATTGGATAATGCCAGCATCTGCGGGCGCTTGCAAATCAGCGACAGATCCTAAAACAATATCACCCTCAAAAATGGCAAGTCCATCCACTTCAGCATAGCTTAGGCTTTTACGGGCAAAGGTCACGCCCGAAACGTAGGTGGAACCAGCGACCGGCCCAGAACGGAATTCTCCCCCCGACTGAGGCACCTTTCGTGATCGAGAAGTCATTTTATATCCTCCAAATTGTTAAACATCTTTAGACACAAAGCTATTCAATAAAGCTAATTTATTTATATATACTATATCAGTTTATCAAAACGTCAATATTTTATGATAAAAATTCATCTATTTAGATGACAGGAAACAACGATTCACAGTGTATTGGGGAACTTAAAGAGAGAGGAGGATGTTTTTGCAGAAAGCAGCAAAATTGACCGGGAAAGTTTATAGAGATTCTTTAGCGGACAGCGCTTTTATTCATCTGCGATTTCACGAAGGGCAAACACGTTCAATTGCTCTTTGGATCGCATCATTTTGGCGAGGGCATCATCTGATACGCCTTCGTATTTTTCGTACAGTATTTCACCTCCATGTTCGAGTTCATCATGGATGACATGAAGGTTATGCAACCCCCGAAAACGGACTGTCACCTTTTCACCGTCAGTATTTTCATAAATCAACTCTGACTCTTTACCGAGTAGAAGTGCCTTTTCGTAGGCTTCTTCCGGCGAGTCAGCCCGAACCAAAGTCAAATTATTGTTGATCAGGTTGTCATAATCGCCATCGAATTTGGTTTCCATAACAATATCAGCCAAATACCATTTGGCGTCTTCGGGGATCCAAGGCGGCTTATATTTCATTTGGGTAAACCTTGAGGCTGTTTAACGCAGAGGGAAAGCAGACGGACGTGATATATCGTGTCCTTACGAAGTGGATAGGATTATTAGCGTACGCCGCCGATGGTGCTGCCCGGTAAGATATAACGGGTGTGGAACCAGTGATCTTCCACACTCCAAGGTTCACCCTCGGTGCCGACGCATAACCATGCGCCCGCCGGGGCAATGATAGGCTTGGAGCTTTCGAGACTTTGGACATAGGTG
>JACDGI010000202.1 GCA_013821665.1 Anaerolineae bacterium | reverse complement strand
ATGCAGTGGTGTGTCATCCCGAATTTGCGCTCGAAGATGCCGATTTATGGATTACAACAAACCTGCTGCTTGCTCGGCTTGAGTCAACGAACGGTCAAAGCGCTCCAAGCCTTCTTGCACAGCCGCGCGGTCAATCATCAAGGCCGGGGCGAAACGCAAACCGCTTTCACCGCATCCGAGCATCAGCAAACCGTTTTCGAGGGCGAAGTCTTCCACACTATCGCGCAAGGTTTTAGCCGGTGTGCGCTGCTCATCCAGCACCAGTTCCGCGCCAATCATCAAGCCCTGCCCATCAATACGCGCATGTTTCAGCGATGGATGATGCGTCCGCATTTCTTCCAGCGCGTCCATAATATATTCGCCCTGCTCAATAGCGTTTTCCATCAGACCATTTTCGACCAGTTCGAGCGTGGCTAAAGCGGCTGCACACGAAACCGGATTGCCAGCAAACGTGCTGCCATGTGCGCCGGACGGCCAGCCCATAATTTCCTCACGCGCGATGACCGCCCCCAAAGGCATACCGCTGGCGAGTCCCTTAGCCGAACAGACAATATCGGGCTGCACGCCATGATGCTCAATCGCCCACCATTTGCCCGTGCGTCCGATGCCACTCTGGACTTCATCAACGATCATCAGGATGCTGTATTGATCGCAGATGTCGCGGATTTGTTGGACAAAACGCGTGTCCGGTATGATATAGCCCCCTTCGCCCTGTACCGGTTCGAGGATAATCGCGGCCACACTTTCCGCTGGAACGGTGCGTTTGAACAGCACATCCGTGATGAAGTCGGCACACATGCAGTGGGCATTACAGGCCGCTTCTTCGCGCCCGTGCATACAACGATAAGGATTGTTATAGGGAACATGATGCACACCCGGAACCAGCGGGAAGAAGCCATCCTTCTGAATGACCTTGCTGGCCGTCAGTGACAGTGATCCCATCGTCCGCCCATGAAACGCCCCGTAGAAAGCAATCACCTGTGGCCGGTCGGTGTACCAACGCGCAACCTTGAGCGCCCCTTCCACGGCTTCGGTGCCGGAGTTGGTCAAAAAGACACGGGCTGGCCCATCAAAGGGTGCGATTGCTGCTAACTTTTCAGCGACCTTGACCTGTACATCGTAATAATAATCAGTGCCCGCGATATGAATAAATTTTTTAGCTTGTTCGGTGATGGCTTCCACCACTTTAGGGTGCGAATGTCCGGTCGAGGTCACGGCAATACCAGCCGCGAAATCAATATAATCGTTACCGTCCACATCCCAGACATGCGCGCCTTCACCCCGTTCAATGACGAAGCGATAACGGTTGCCAATTGATCCGCTCATAACCGCCAAGTCGCGCTCAATAATCGTCTGTGACCGTGGGCCGGGACGGGTGGTGTTCGTAACCATAATTTTGCTCCGATGGGTCAAATTGCCGAAAAACTGTCGTACAAAAGGTACAATAAGTATCCACAGTATACCGCCTATTAATGAGGGCAAGCAAGGCAAGGGTTGAGCGTAAACGGGCAGCTTGAGGGAGCCTAATCATTGCACAATAGGTTGTCGCAAGTTCTAAAATTTATGATAGGACTGTTGCCTCATGTGTAGGTGCTAGAATGCGTTACAATAGAATTTGTGGACAGCAGGTCAGACTGCAATAGTAAGTGCTAGACAGTTAGGCTAATCTCATGACCAATCACGTTTTTATCTCCTACAAACATGAGGAGCAGGATTTCGTCGAGATGCTCATCCGCCAGCTACAGGCGGCAGGTTTCCCCGTATGGGTGGATACCGAGCAGCTCCGCGCGGGCGAAAATTGGCGCGAAAGCATCAATGCGGCTATCCACGACTCGTTCGCCTTAATTCTGGTGATCTCGCCGGATTCCAAAGCCTCGCAATATGTCACCTACGAATGGGCTTATGCGCTGGGTGTGGGCATCAAAGTGATTCCGGTTTTGCTCAAGCCGACTGAAAAGCTGCATCCCCAAATCGAGAACCTTCAATATCTGGATTTTACCGACAGCGCCCGTCCCTCGTGGGATAAATTGTTACGGCGCTTGTGGGAATTACAGGGCGAAAATCAACCGCACAGCGTGACGATTGCCCGTGATGCACCGCCGATTGTGACATCCGCGGTAGCCGCGCTCGACAGCCATAACGCGGAAGAACGCCGCTCGGCACTCAAGAGTCTGGCGCAAAATAATCATCCTGCCGCTTATGCCGCCTTGGTGAGTGCCATCCAACATCCCATGCGTGATGTGCGGGTGGATGCGGGCTTTCTGCTTGCCAAGCAAACCAATTATAAGGACGCGGCAGCCGTTCCCGGTTTGTTGGATGCCCTCAACGATGAAGATCCACGTATCCGTACTGCGGCCTGTAAAGCCCTTGGTGATATTGGCGATGGCTCGGCGGTGGCCGAACTCTTGCGGGTGATGGTCGAGGATAGCGACAGCCAAATTCGCTGGCACGCCACCGGCGCGGTCAGCAAAATGGGACACTCTGCCGTTCCCGGTTTGTGTGCCGCCCTGCGTGATGAAAATTGGAAGGTTCGTCGCAGCGCTGCCGAAGCACTGTGGAGTATGCACGAGCCGGAAGCCGTCCCCGGTTTGGCCGAAGCCTTAGTCGATAAAAACGATGTGGTGCGTCAGGCAGCCACCGCCGCGCTGGAAGGTATGGGCGCGGGCGCGGTCATGGGTCTGATCGACGTGATGAAAAATACCAAAGATGCTTTTGTCTCCCGCGCGGTTATCGATATGCTGCAAAAGATTGGCTCACAGCCCGGTATCGAGGCCATTAATCAATGGTTGAATCGTGAGCGTGGAACGTCGCGCCTGAGTACGCGGGGACTTTCGTAGCCTTATTTCGACAAGAACTATAGTTTTTGTCTACTCACATTGGAACGCTGTATGACCGACATGCTGGTAAAGCTCTATAACTTGCCGCCGCTGGAACCCGAACTGGAAGAACAGAAGACACACGGCATCATGATCCGCCGCGCCATTCCGCCGGAGAAACATTTCGTGAAGGAGTGGGTCAGCAAACACTTCAGCGAATTCTGGGCAAGCGAGGTGGATGTGGCTTTCGGGCACATGCCGGTAAGCTGCTGGCTGGCAATTGAAGGTAAGCAGTTGGTGGGCTTCACCTGCTACGATACCAGTTCAAAAGGTTTCTTCGGCCCGATTGGTGTATGGGATGCTGGACGCGGACGTAACACCGGACGAGCGCTCCTCATCCAATGTTTGTACGCCATGTCTTATCAAGGTTATGGCTACGCCATCATCGGCGGTGTCGGGCCGATTGAGTTCTATCAGAAGGTGGTGGGCGCAACCATCATCGAAGACTCGACTCCCGGTGTTTACAACGGCATGCTCCGTCAGGCTTAGTGTTTAGTCGATGTCCACTTTCAAACCGGACGCGTGTGGCCGCTGACCACTCTTATAGAAAGCGCGGTTTTGCTCGACGTAAAAGGGGAAATCGGCTTGCCAATAGTCGCGTGGATCTTGTTTGAACAATAGCTGGAAACTGCTATACAGGCTGGGATTTTGAGTGGCGAAATAGTGCGGGTTGCGGAAGAACATTTCCAAATAACCCGCGACAAACTCCGAATTATTCTGGAAGACATAGGGATGTCCTATCGGCAGCGGATCAAGGCCATCCGGCTTGACGACCTGCCGATCATAACGGTCCATCTCCAAACGTTTACCCGCTATAAAGGCTTCCCGCGCTTCAGGTGTATAAATCGCACCATCCGAAGGGCGCATCCCCGGCAGCCAACCGGAACTTTTATCCGCTGCTTTGAGCGTACCCGCGTCAAAATAATCCAACAAATGACCGAACTCATGCAGAAAAGGCGACACACCTGCCGTGGGTTGGTTAAAGCCTTCGAATAAGCGGCTGACCACGAGCTGAATACAATCATGTTGTGAATTGTAACAACCACCCGCAACGCCACCTGCTGCTTTATAAGCCTGTACATTGGTATACAGCCAGATATGAATCGTGCCTTTCAGCAGCGCATCCAGTATATCTTGCCGATAGAAGAACATCTCAACAATATGTCCTGCCACCAAATAAGCTAGCGCTGGCACTTTCCTAATGTAGCTATACTGCTCATCTAATAAGCGAACATCGAAGCCTGTATTGAGCATGACTTTGCTGACTGTTTTATGAAACTGGCGGTGTATCTCTTTGCTCAAACTTTGAGTAATGGGAAAATAGCCATCCATATAATTTGGACGGTGGCTAGCCACGAAAGCATGATAAGCCAATTGTGGACGGCAGGTATCGGTTGTCAGGCTGTATACTTTCGCTACACTCCCGATGAACTGTTCAATCGGAAGTTCATCATGCCGATCTTCAAACGCAAACGGGGTATCTATATCAATTGATAAGTCATCAATTACTACTCTAACCCGTTCGCTTGGAAAATCGCTTATACCAACCTGCTTGTAATAATAGTCCGACCATTTGAGTGTCGTCATGTTGCCTTACCCCGCGAAGCTATAAATAGCCGCCTCATATACCTGAACCGTGACTACATCACCGACATGTACCAAACCCGCCCGTTCGACAACACCCACCAGACCACGCTTGTGCAGGGCGGCTTTGGGAAAGCGGTTGGGTGACAATTTGAGATCAGGATATTTGGAGGCGATCACACGTCCCGGTAAGACACAGGGCATATTCTCGGCTTCGACCACCAGCACCGCGCCTGATGGAAAAACCAATTTCGTGCCTTTGGGCAGAAGCGTAAAATTGGGGATGTCCGTGAAGGTGAGGTTCGCGCCTACCCAAGCGGGATCAATGCAGTCAATGCCCATCAGCCGCGCGGCTTCAGCCAATTCATCCGGCACAACGGCTGACCACTGGCGATCATTACGCATCATCGTGCCGCGTTTATATTCGGGGTTACGTGCATCGGCCTTTTTGGTAAAACCCGCGTGTTTATCGCCAGTGATACCTTCCAATGTGAATGCCAATGTTTCGCAGGGTGTTTTTTCTAACCCTTTGGCATCGCCTAGATATAAGGCTTCGACATGTCCTTGTAGTTCCATAAGCTGTAACCTGCTGGTAATAAAAAAGGCGATGGTTAAGCATCGCCTCTACTTAAACATGGGTTTAGATTACTTGCCTTTACGACCGCTGAGTAGTGTTTTCTGGAAGGCTTCTAATCCGACGAAATCACCATTGGCGGCATAACTGGCTTGCTCTGCCCATGTAGGCATACTGGGTGCAAAGCGCATTCCAGCAGCGCTAATCGCCTCGCGTAGGTGGGCTTCGCTCGTACCGGCTAGCATGGCAAAGGTGTTGATACCTGCTGCTTGCAGCGCCTTCTCCATTTTAGGGCCGATGCCTTCAATAATCTTGAGATCGTCGGGTTGGTCAGTCGTGGCGTGCATCGGAAGATTAGGATCATGCTCATTCGGTGCCGCCGCAGCCGCTGCTGAAGCCGAGACTTCAACATCCGCGTTCGCTGGCTGGACTTTGCCGCCCGGTGCCGTGACCGCAGGCTCGACCTGTGTCACCGGTGCGTTGGTTGGGGAACCCTGTGTTTCGACCTTGTTTTTATCTTTAGCCCGTTTCTTGCTTGGGGGTTCAATCGGAAGTACCGATTCAATCGAACTTTCAGACCCAAGTTCCTTGGCATAGGGATTGCCAAGTTCACTGGCAGTTTTTGGCGGCACGATTGGGGTATCTGCTGGGGCTTTTACCGCTGCGGGTGAAGTCGCAGGTTCGGGAGCGCTTCCACTCACGGATGTAGACACAGGCTGCCCCGCCTTTTCGCTGCTCACCGGTACGGATGGTACGTTAGCGGCTTCGGGCGCTTTTGCAGCCAAATCAGGATGGGTTTCCGGTGCAGGCGATGACGGTATCGGGGCTGACTTTTCCTCGATAGTCGTTGTCTGTACGGCTGTCGTGGGTGGATGTTGTTCGGCATCCGGTGCGGGTGCTGCCGGTTCAGATTTATCAGTCGCGATTGCATCTGAAGCGGTTGATGTCATTTTGGCTGCGGCTTGTGCCCCGACAGCTTCTTCCGAACCGCGACTTGGATTATCCACATCAGGGCGGGGACGCGGAGGCATAGGCGCTGGCTGAGATTCGACGGGTTCTGTTACCGATGTGGGTGCTTGTGGGGCAGCGCTCTCTATAACAGGTGCTGCCGCAGGTGGAACTGCCGCATCAACGACCGCTACATTCGGATGGAGAGATTTGATTACGGTACCGGGGTTAGGCGCGACCAGTTCAATCGTATCCGGGATACTAATCGGCACACCCTGATGATCGTACACCAACGGCTCAATCACTGTATCGTCCGCCTCGGAGTCATCAACACCCCGACGGCTGACACGGTCATAGAACCAGATGCCCAGTGCCAGCGCCAAAAATAGCAGCACTGTCCACCAATCAATGAGGTCGGAACGTTTAATAACGTGGTTGAGCGCTATAAAAATAGCGAGTACCACTAATGTAATAATTGATAAGTTACGAGTAGAGCGATCCATTGGTTAGTCCTGTTTGGAATATGACCGACTGAATAGCATTTTTATTGTAACGCAAAATGTCGAATTAGTGTGTAGCGCCAATTCGATAGTTAAAGGCATTATTAACAAATGGTGGCGATTATTGCCGCGTGACGCTCCCTTAATACCTGTCTTTGATGTCCTCTAATATCAAAAGTTTATATAGCCACCTGTCCCACTCCAAGATAAGCCATATTGAGGATGTTGATTTAGATCGCCAATGTAACATAGATAGCAGTGGTGAAACCCAAAGTAAATGCTTTTATAACGGGTTCGTTATGTCATAGATCAATTAGGAGCTTTGGGGTTGGAGGCTTGGGATGAACAAAAAGTACGTGATGGCCCGATGGGTATTTATACTTGGGCTTTTTATTCTGATGTTTGATGTGTACATCTTCTTCCAACCTTCGGCTCGTGTTCAAGCGGATTCCAGTGCCCAACCGACAGCTAATGTTATCGCAACCGATAATCCCAGGCCCGATCAACCTCAACCGCCACCAACTGCGGCGGACAATAACCAGCCACCGGCAGATAAACCGGCTCAACCCACGCAGAACGCTCCAACTTCTGAACCTGCCCAAGCGACCGACAAACCAGTTGATACGGCTGATGCGGGAAAAGTCGCTGCGACTTCTCAAGATGGACAGGCCACGGACATTCCGGCAAATACGGCGCTTGCAGGCCAAGCCACTGATGTTCTGGTCACTCCTAACGCTACACAATCAGACCAATCAACGCCTGTAGCGGCAACGGCTCAAGCTACAGATGAACCAACCATTTCATTTACCGATGTAGTAGAAGATCAACCGACCGCTTCTACAGTCGTTGCAAGTGACGTGCCAGCCACTATCGCAGCTACAGCCGAAGCGACTGAAGTTGCTCAACCGACCGCTTCTACAGTCGTTGCAAGTGACGTGCCAGCCACTATCGCAGCTACAGCCGAAGCGACCGAAGTTGCTCAACCGACCAGCGAGTCCACAGCCGAAACAACACAAGATGCGGCTGTCACCAATACACCTGTTGTGGTGAGTACGGATGTGCCACCGGAAGCGACTCAACTGGTCGAAGCCACCAACGAAATTAAACCGTTAGCACTGGTGGTTGCGCCTGCGGATGCTGACCCTGATATTGAACTGGGTGTTACCTGCCCAAGTCCGGGTGTGGCCTCATTCACACTGCGTAATAATGGTGGCAAGATGCCCACACCGGGGAATTATACGGTGAGCAATCCGGCATCCAGCCAGAGTTTCCAACTGGCGGCGGGCGCTTCAATTACCTTCCAAGCAGCGGGCGACGCGACGGTCACTGCAACCTATACAACGACTTCAGGAACGCAAGTTACCTTGGGGGCTACAGGCCAATGTGCCAACCAACCAACGCCGTCGCCAACACCATCACCTACACGCGGGCCAACACGGACACCGACTACAACGCCAACCGCATCGATTACACCAACGGCCAGTAACACGCTGCGCCCTTCCAATACGCCGACCATCACCCGAACGCCGACAATTACGCCGACACCTAGCCGAACCTTGACACCCACGATTACCTTTACGCCGACCATCACCCGAACGCCGACGATTACCTTTACACCTTCCATTACACCCACGGCGACAGCGACCTTTACACCCAGCAATACGCCGCTGCCGACGATGACTTTCACACCGTCTAATACGCCAAGCAACACGCCAACACCGACAACGACACTGACACCGAGCATCACACCAACCGCCCGCCCGACCGCAACCTTACAACCCGGTACACCGTTGATCGAACTCAATGTTGCCTGTTTGCCCGTCCTACCCGGTACAGCGCCACAAGCCCGTTTCCGCTTACGCAATGTGGGTGGTGATATGTTATCTCAAGGTACACGCACCCTACAGGAGACGGGTAAGCCAGCCCAAAAAGAACCCTTCTTGCTCAAGGCAGGACAAGTCGAGGATTTGATTGCGGCGGGTGACGCACAGGTTAATGTTGATTACAGCACCATTGTTTTCTCAAGCGTTTCGTTGGGAGTTACCGGCACCTGCTTGAATACACCGACACTCACGCCCACACCCACGCGCATTGTGCCAACCAAAACGCCGGGGCCGCGACCTACATCACCAGCGACTAGCGTTCCCACTACGGTACCGACATCCTTACCGACGTTTACGCCCACATCAACCCGCATCTTCGTGCCTACCAATACACTCGCTGCCCCTACTGCCAGCTTGACACCTGTATCATCGGTCAATATAAGCGGTATGACCCCGACAGGTGCAGCACCTGTCGGCGCAGCGGCTCAAGTCGTAGCGACCAATGCTCCTGAAGCCTGTGGTTCGGCTGATGACTCGTCCGGTTTCCCGGTGGTCAATATGGGCGCATCAAGCTGTATGCCGCAAGCCACCACATTAGAACGACCTGCGTGGACACCTGTAACGGTCGGTGGCGCAGTCTGTCCCGATTGGCTGATTTACCACACCAATATGACTGGCGATTGGGAAATCTTCCGCCTTGGGAACTTACCGAATGGCGTTCAGGCCGATCCTAATCTGTCACGCGGTGTCGGTCGTCGGGTCTATGACTTGATGCCTAGCCGTTCGCCTGACCAGATGTGGATTGCCTTTGCCTCCAACCGTGATAGCAATTGGGAAATCTATATCTCGGCGGTTGATAAAAATGATATTCAGCGAGTGACTTTTACACCGGACGCGGTTGAACTCGATCCGGTATGGTCACCCACTGATGGACGCATCGTTTACGAATCGAACCGTGACGGCAACTGGAACTTATATATGTTTGATGTCAGTTCGGGTACGGAAAAGCAGCTTACGGATGCGGTTGGCAACGAGATCAACGCCTCATGGTCACCGGACGGTAAGCATGTCGTCTACCAGAGCGATGGTCAAGGCTTCTGGCAGATTTACGAACTGGATATGACCACACTGGTTTCCCGCGTACTCAGCGATGGCGTTGGTGACGATCACGGCCCACAGTACTCGCATGATGGTCAGCACATTGTTTTCCACTCGATGCGAGAGGGTGACAACAGCGTGATCTACATGATGAAGGCGGATGGCACTGATGTGACACCCATTTCTGATCCCGCAGGCAACGCGATCAATCACGCGTGGTCACCGGATGATCGCTTCATCGCTTACCAGTCGAATATCGACGGTGATCAAGATGTATATGTCTACGAAATAGCGACCAAGACTACTCGCAAGCTGACCGATAACAGCATCAATGATTATGCCCCAACGTGGTACTGTAACGCGCCAGTGGTAGCCTTCACATCGGACATTACCGGCGACTCGAATGTCTTCAGCGCCAGCGTACTGCCGATTAAGGGCGACCCCATTGATGTAGAAAAGGCCGCCAACCAACTGACAACCGATAAGGCTTCGGATCAATATCCGGTTGACTCGCCCGCGCAAGAAAGTGCCAGCCGACAGGAATCACTGCCATCACCGGTCAAGAATAAGTAGGGAATGGTCTCAGACCATCCTTTTCCTGATCCAATATCCAAACGCAAATTAAAAGGGACGAGCATCACTCGTCCCTTTTCGTGCTGTTTTTGTAGGAGCGGGATAAATACTCGCCCCATGTGTACCAACTTAAGAAAAAAATAAACGTCCAAGGAATGCTGTTTGCAAACGTATAAATGCTGGCAAACAGAGGTCTTAAGCACCTTCAGTGTGCTTGTCCCTTCTCCTAGCATCGCGGCTGATGGTCTTTTACATATTAAAGTGGTAATCAATGGTCGATAATTTTGCCTTCGACCAAGTGAATTAGTGTAGGGATGAGGCCTGCCTCATCCGTTGGCTAAATACCATTCCAATTAGTAAATCACCATCAGCCCGATGCGGCGCAAACGGTAACCTTTGGAAGGGCTACTACCGGCGGCTCATTGTGAGTCTGACCGTAAAAAATCCTTAAGTTGCTGCCTATGGGGCGGGATTTTTCCCGCCCACGCTTGTAAAGCCCAAAATGGACGTTTTTGAAGGACAACTCTATTTAACGTCAGTTATGGATAAACCCTAGACTTATGTTGACACCACTTTATATCCCATTTACTTAACCTATAGCGTTCAAAAGCATTCTTAAAGTCCCTCGCCCTGAGGGAGAGGGATTTAGGGTGAGGGTGAAAAATTATCAGTCGAACTCTTATCCATAACTCAGGTTATTTACGGATTGTCAATCTTATATGTCGCCAGATTATCGAAGGCCACATCGCTGCCGCCGTTGGATCCAGCCGCCACAGCTAATCCAGCATAACCGGATTTGTAGGTGTCATCGTGGGTTTCAATCAACAGTTTATCGTTGACGTATAAGGCTAAGGAGTCATCGAGGCACACGGCGCGGATCGAATTTTTGTCGATGCCGACGTGGATGGCATTTGAGGTTTTCCACTCGACCAGCGGTTTGATGTCGTTGCCGGTGCCAATGTTGATAGAATAGTAACCATCACCATTAATCATAAAATAGTAGCCATCGCCGTTATCGGATTCGTCAGCGCGGCACACTATTCCGAAGGCATTATTGGTGTCGGGTGAAAGCGGTGTGGCATCCACTTCAAGCACCACATTGCTATGCTGTTCTTTATTGAGTCCCCAGACATAACCTTGATCGCTGCTCGACATGCGGTAGACACCGTTTTCGACACCTAAGTCCACGCCCTTTGGACTGGAATAGGC
>JACDGI010000201.1 GCA_013821665.1 Anaerolineae bacterium | reverse complement strand
CTCGTCTTCGACATCGGTGATGGTTGTCGAAGGGGTCGCCGTCAAAAAGTCCGGAATATAGTAGGGAATGGTAGCCAGTGTATGCAGATAGGGTAGGTCGATGTCATCAATGGCGAGACGTGCTTCATCGACCCAACGATGATACTGCCCCTGCCGTTCGGGTTTATAAAGCAGACGGTAGCTGCTCATGAGTTCCATCAGGGGCGAATAGCCAAAACGCATATTCGCCAGATCAGTTGGTGTTACATCTATCGTAATTACAACCATAGTTATCACAATCGCTCATCTCTCTCCAAATCAGGACAACTCTATCCTATAACATTTGTGCTGTGGAGTACAACCATTTAGTAAATACTAAAACGGTTCACAAAGGTTCTCGCTTCGCTTACGCTGTAATCATCAGCAATCAAGTGGCGAGGTCACTCAACATGGATTATCGTGAGTTGGAAAATCGGATGGAGCACAATCGCGACCTGATTAAAGAGCGTGCGTATGGTCGTCTGGTGAAGGAAGCGAAACAAGCCGCTAAAGCAAACCGGCCACAACGTCCGTCATGGTTTGCCGTTTTGCGCTCGATGTTGTTGTCGCTGAGGCGGCGCAAGGTTGAGCCTCAGCCAAAGGTTCAGTTGAAGCCGCAACAACAGCTCAAGCAGCACTAAGCCGTTTTATCGGGCAGGGGGATGGATGGTAATGTCTCGTCTATACTTTGTAAGAAACGAATACCCTCTTCTAAAGTCGCGAATTCGCGGCTGCGTTTTTTCAGCAGTTGGGTGATGACACTGGCGAAAAAGCGATCCATTTTCTTAGGGCTGATGTAAACGGCCCAGCCTAAATTAGTGGCATCTGCAAATTGGGTTTTCTGTAAATCCCGCAGACCCATATTGGTGCCAGTGGTATCCGTTCCATCTGTAATGATATAGAGTTTTGGGCCATCCTTGGGAAGAAGCGCTTCCATTTCCACTTTTTGTGCGCCCAATTCTTCGCCCGTTACGAATCCGTACATCCGTGTATACATGACGCGCTGATCAACCAGCCATGATACTTTATATGGCATGATTTATTTCCCTTCGTTATCGTATTCCATAATTGTAGCATAAGAGGGATCGGGATTATGAATGGATAAGGTTTCGTGGAATTGAGGGCACAGACATCAGGCTGTTCATCTGTTGATATGGAAATGAACAGCCTCATGCTAATGAAAGTTTATTCCGCGACCAGCAATTTCTCAGGCAGCGAGAGCGATGGTAAAGTATCGTCCATATCCTGTAAGAAGCGCAGTCCTTCTTCAAGGGTTGCGTATTCTCGCCCACGTTTTTTCATGAGTTGTGTAACGACACTGGCAAAAAAGCGATTCATTTTGTTCGGGCTAACATAAATCGCCCAGCCTAAATTAGCAGCCGACGCAAATTGCATTTTTTGCAGATCGCGCAAACCCATATTGGTGCCTGTCATATCGGTCGCATCCGTAATCATGTGGAGAAGTTGTTCGCTCTGCTGGATATAAAGCTCCATCTCTTTTTTCTGAATATCCAGATCCGCGCCCGTCACAAATCCGTACATTCGTGTGTAAAGCACACGCTTATCAACTAACCACGATATTGCATAAGGCATAATACCAAACCTTCACTTCCCTATATTCTATTTGTAATCTTAGATCACAAACTGTAATATATAGTCGTAAGATTTGTAATATTTTACTGGTTACAAACGACATGAATTGGGTAAACGGACTCGTTTTACCCAATTTTTATTAAGCGCGTTTACTGAACCAACTTATACACAAAGTCGTATTCAGTACCTTTATCATCGCGGGCGTGCAGCTTCATTGAGCCGTGTGCATCCGCGTACATGTCTGTGTCGCTGAATGGTCATAAATGGGAATGGCACATTGACACAGTGGACGAGTGAGTGATAATTACGGGTTGAAGCCAGTCTGCTGCCGACCTCGAACGAAATACCTGCCGCAAAATATGACGAACAACGATACGAATGAAGGAAAGTACAATGACATCCAAGCACCTTGTTGATCCTGAGCTTGTTGCTATCCTTGAATATATTCCTGACACAACACTCACCAATGACAATCTGAAGGAAATACGTGCCATGAGTGCGCGGGCATTTGCAGATTTGCCCCCGTTCGATGGTTTTACCATGAGCGAACGCTTGATCCCCGGCGCGGAAGGGGCACCTGATGTACGAGTTGTGGTCTATCTGCCGACTCGGGTGCAGGGCGCGGTTCCTGTCCTGCTGTGGCTTCACGGGGGTGGTTACATTATGGGTTCGGCTAACGCGGAAGATGCCACGATCAAAAGTATTGTGTCCGTGATTGGCTGTGCTGCCATTGCGGTGGATTATCGCCTCGCTCCTGAGACACCTTATCCGGGGCCGCTGGAGGATTGTTACGCGGCCTTGAAATGGCTCTCTACTCATGCCGACGAGCTGGGTATTGATCCGAATAGGATCGCTGTGGGTGGCAGCAGCGCAGGGGCAGGGCTGGCCGCTGCATTAGCGCTGTTGGCGCATGACCGTGGAGAATTCCATTTGATATTCCAACTCCTAATCGCTCCCATGATTGATGATCGCACCGTTACGCTGGCGCATCCGCATCCCTATACGGGCGAATTCATCTGGACACCACAGGCTAATCGCATTGGCTGGACATCTTTGTTGGGTCATGAACCCGGTGGCTTTGATGTTTCGCCTTATGCAGCGGCGGCACGGGCTGAGAATCTAGAAGGCTTACCTGCCACCTTTATCAACGTGGGGGCTATCGATCTGTTCTTAGAGGAAGATGTGGAGTATGCCCGCCGCCTGATTCGTGCCGGTGTGCCAACCGAACTGCACGTTTATCCCGGTGCTTACCACGGCTTCCGTATGCTGGCTGATGCTCAGGTGACACAGACCGCTCAGCGCGATCAGTTAGCGGCTTTAAAACGCGCGTTTGAGTTAGCTCAGCAGGCAATTTAGGATAGCCGACGGACGGCATGTATGCCGTCCCTACACAACACAAATTCGTAGGGACGAGATACATTTCGTCCGCCTTGTGCCCAATGACCGAATCATTTCATCAAGCATCAATATCGTGGCCGGCATTGGAATATCCAGACAATTTCGCTGAACTATCAAGGAAATTTTTCCAATTTAACAACCCCTATAACTGGGGTAATGTGTTCTCGATACTTCCGTTATGATATATGGAGTCAGATGTTGCGGAAGATATGAGAAATCCGCACAAAATCTTAATGAAATCCCGAAAATTTGATCTTGCGCGTAGGGGTTTCGGATGTATTATCAGTATACAGCAAGGGGTGGTCCACGAGCCGCCCCTTTATCTTGTAAAGTATTCGTGATTAATCACCAGAATGGAGACCCGTAGAAGCCGATGAACACTGTCCTCATGGACACCACTGTAAACAACCCGACTCTTGTTACCCCTGCTTTAGTTCTCGATTTTGAACAAATTAGCCAAACCTATGACCGATTCTCGGATTCGTTCCCCAGCGGTCAGATCTTTTACGCTGTCAAAGCCAATGCCAACCCTGATGTTATGCGGTTGGTGGTGGAAAAAGGCGGCGGTCTGGAAATCGCGTCGTTGGCCGAATTGGAACGTTCACTTTCTGTGGGCGCTATCGGCAGACAGATCATTTGCAGTAACCCCATCAAGAATCCCACCTTCATCCAACGTATGGACGCAGAAGGTGTTTATGCAATGGTGGTGGACTCGACTTACGAAGTCGAAAAGGTCGCCCGTTACGCCCCCGGTATGCGGGTTTACGTCCGGTTAGCTGTTGATAATCAAGGCAGTGTCCTGCCGTTGGCGGGCAAGTTCGGTGTCAGCAGTGATGAAGCCCTGGAACTGTTCGATATGGCGCGTGAATACGGGCTTGATCCTATCGGTTTGTCGTTCCACGTCGGTTCACAGTGCCTGCGTGCCCAAAATTGGGTGAACGCCATCCGCGCTTGTGGTGAGATCTGGGAACGTGCCGAAGCCAATGGGCATCATTTCCATTTCTTGGATATTGGTGGCGGTTTCCCGGCGGGCAATTATCATGACGAGACCATCCCGACCATCGAAGGCATTGGCGATTTGACGATGGACGCGGTTCGCCAGTACATTCCTCTTGCCAACCCCATGCTCATCCTTGAGCCGGGACGCGGTATGGTAGGGGAGTCTGGTCGGCTGGTCGTCGAGGTGGTTGGCAAGGCCAAGCGCGGCGGTGACGAATGGCTGTATCTGGATGCCGGTGTGTTCAATGGCATGATGGAAACCTTTGAGGGCTTCCCGCCAGTGACCCGTTTGTTGGCTGCTGACGCGGATGACCGTCCGATGATGATCTACACCTTGGCTGGCCCAAGCTGCGATAGCTGTGATGTTGTAGGCCGTAACCTCGAACTGCCGGAAATTCACATTGGTGACCGTCTGATGTTCTTGGATACCGGTGCTTACACCAACGAATATGCGGTAGCCTTCAATGGCTTCCCCATTCCGCAGGTCATCAAATTGGAATGCCAAGCGGCGGTTGCTCAAATGGAACTCGAAGTCGCCTAAGCAAATTCTGACTCAATAATCGAAAAGCCTCTGCCCAAATCGGGTAGGGGCTTTTTTGTTGATTAGCCTCCGTTTGACCTATGATCGTGACTTCCGGTGTATTCTGGGAAATGTTGAATATGTCCCGCTCATTACGAGGAAAGAAAATGCATCATCCCTCATGGTTTAACCGATTTGGATTACTCTGTTTGCTCTTTTTTCTGGCGTTTTCCTTCGCAAATCAGACACCCGTTTCGGCACAGACAGACTGTGCGGGTACGCTCCCGTCACGCTTAACGGTTGGCGGTTACGGGCGCGTTACTCCCGGCGACCCTAATAATGTCCGTGATATCCCGAAGACCAACGGTCAATTAGTCGGTACAATTCCGCCGGGTGCGAGCTTTCAGGTATCGGCTGGCCCTCAATGTTCAGATGGTTTTAACTGGTGGCAGATTCATACCTCCGATTTCGATGGTTGGACAGTTGAATCATCTGATAGTGACTACTGGCTTGCGCCCTACGCGCCAGATTTCACGGTAACCACGCGGGATGGCATCACCCATGTTCAGTACAAAGAAGCACACAGCATCAGTTTTGACTTCCTTAGCACTTTGGCTGTAGGAGTAAAGAACACATTTAGTATTGCTGAGTGGAACAGTCAGAGTCCCTTGCCGGAATACGTTTGTTTCGACTTTCAGCTCGACCCCCCGCAAGAATACCCCTACGATGAATTGTGCGTGTTTGAAACAAAAGGTATGGAAACGTATGTGCAGGATCTCCAGAAAGTATTAGCCGACAAACCCGCCTTCGACAACGCCGATCCTCAAGCGCGGATACCGATTCCTTTTAATGGTGCGGCTCAGTTGGTGCAATCTCAACTCCGCTACTTCGGTACGGATATGGTGAATGGAGTCGGTTTCGTCACATTCTACGCACAGAATTATTTTCCCATCACCAACAACGGATTAGAGTATAACTATTCTGGCCTGACTACAGATGGGAAAGTTATCGTCTATTTCGCCTATCGCATCAGTTCAAATGTCTTATCCTCGGACGCTCCAACAAATAGCGAGATCGACGCAGTAGCCGCCGACCCGCTTACGTATTATAAGAGCATCGTTGATAAGCTAAACGCCACTTCACCTGTCGACTTTACCCCGCACTTGGATATGTTAGCAGGCATCCTCAAATCGCTCGCCATCGAATAGTGATCTATCACAGGGACGAGTCTGACTCGTCCCTACCCTGAAAGACCGTTCAGCGCAGCGCCAGAGCCGTCAAGAAGAGGGCGAAGGCCACGACAGCCGCCCAGCAGCGCACGGTATCCAACTGTTCCCAGCGGTTGATAAGTGCCTTCCAATTTTGGGGTGGGGCAGTGGGATTCCAAGTCAGCGCGGCTTGGTTGATCGGTACGGTGCCTCTGAGCGTGACCGTAATGAAGGTCACTAGAGCCAGCACGCCAGCCAGCCTTAAGCCAAAGCCGGAGTCAAAGCCACTCATCAGGGTGATGGCAATCCCTGAAAGCAGCGACAGCATAAAAACAGCCGGTACGAGGATACGCAGTCTGCGGATCAACGCTTGGCGAAAGAGGATATGTGAGCCTTGGTCAAGGCTGGCAAGCGGTGCCCGTACCCCATAGCGGATAGCAAATTCCTCACCCGCCAAAATCCCCACACATAACAGATTAACGAACCCGATTATTGCAGCCGTATTCATACGAAACTCCTATCTATATGGACGTACAACCAATTTGGGTCAAAAAAACTTAGACTTCCGGTGGAGTGGCCTTGAGAATGATCTCTAGCAGCAGATCATAGGCCGGTTTCAAATCAACATCCGGTTGGGCAAGCTGTTGTAAAGCTAAGCCGTCGAAGCACGCCATGACGATGGCACCCAACGCCTGTGCCCGTACCTCATCATCGCCAGTGAAGCTCTTTAACGCACCCGCGAACATCTGCCGGATAAAGGCCAGCAGTTCGCCCAGAACCGGCAGCATCTTGGGATTACGCAAACCAAGGGCGAATAGTTCGTAGCGCAAGCGATACCACTCCGGTTCCTCTACCGCCCGTTTTCGCTCGGCATCCAGCGCCACCTCTGGAAATTGTTTGATTGGAACCACGCCGCGCAGCTCCTGCATCATCTTGCCGTAACGCGTCCCCGACTCATTTAGAACTGCCAACAGCAGTTCATCCTTGGAGGCGAAGTAGTAATGAAACAACCCCGGCGAAACCCCTGCCACATGCGCCACTTCCTTGACGGTGGTAGCCTCATAACCTTTTTCGGACAGCACTTTATAACCAGCCGCAATCAGCCGTTCGCGGTTATCTGCCCGATGTGTCCACGTTTTTTCATTCTCTGGATCAATTTGGTTGGTCATACAAATAGATTAGTATTTCTCCCAAAGTTTGTCAAGCGAGTTTGAGGAACTTGCCTCAATTATCCAAATTATTTTTCAAATGCCGAACAAACCCGCTCGCTGCCAATGCCACTAATCACGCAGCGCTCTTTGTTGTTGCTGAGCAGGGTTTGCGTCCAGTTGACTGCACCACCATCGACCAGTTCCAGCATATCGCTTTCGTCACGCCCTGCGTACAGATGAAAGCACAAATCGACATAGTAATTACGCCCGCCGGTTCGCGTGGGATCTAAATCGCATTGGATCGTGCCAAACGCTGTCTGAATCGGTGCGAAGATGTCCGTTTGAATCAGGTTGTCACGTTCGGCTGAACCCAAATTTGTCACTGCCAATCGCAGCTTGAGCGGCTCACCGAGGAATGCCCTCAATGCGCGGATATAAAACCCGATTTGCAAGACAAGTGTTTTCAACTCGAAGGCTAGATTATCCTCAACCCGTCCGGCACTGCATAACCCGAACAAGCTAAAGTGTGCGACACTATTGGCACCGCCGTAATGCTGCGCCCGAATTAGCCGTTCACTGCTCGCCAGATGAACTGGTTCTCTCGATTTCGGATTTTGGCGCATCAACTCGCGGCGGCGTAAGGCACATTCCAGCGCCATGACGTTGGTTGAATCGGAAAGCACTTCGACGTTACGAACCGCTGAAATCACACGGTTTTGGTCAACCGCGCCCACAGCCGACGATGTTCCTAATGGTGAAACTGGCGCTAACGCTATGGCTTCGAAGTCTTCCGGCAGCGATTGAAAAGCGATTTGCTCCCAAGCCATCAGTCGAAGAGGGGAGATGCTTGATAGACGCACAAACCGGCTTTGTTCATAATCATTGAGTACTGAGGCTGCCGTCCGGTGCGCCGCTCGTTCACCATAAACTTCAATCAACAGTGATGCCAGATCAACCGGCTTGATGCGATTGGTCAGCGCCTCAAAAAGATCGGCGATGCCGACTTCGCGTTCAATACGTTCAACAATTTTACTTTTCGGCATTTGCCAGCACTCCATCATACGCCTAAAGTTTGAAAACTCGAACCGAAAAACGATTGACGGACAAGAATTTTTGTTCTAAAATAAAAGTAGAATCACCAAGAGGCTTTGATTTTGTTAGGTGGGAAAATCTGTCTGAGGGGGTATAACGGCTCTCCATCAACCCCGATCAAGCTCCTCAATCACATAGGAAAGTATTTGTTTGACTTTGGCGTTTTTGCCGTGGCTGTTGAAGGTATAAACATGACAAAAGCCGTAATGTTTGTCGTCGGTCAATGTCATGATGCCGTTCACCGAACCCTCGTCGCCGTGTGTGATGATGCTCATCAGCGTCATCGCTTTGACTGTTGCGGGCAGCATTTTATCGAGCGCACTTTCAATTTCAGTTTTGTTTTTTAAAGTTCGCTCTCCAACTATTTCCCATGTTGCATCATCTGTCACACAATCGAGAAGGGCAGGGCTATCACCGTTGGCAAAAGCAATCATAAAATCGCGAATGAATAATTTTTTGGGCGCATTGCCGCAATCCGGCTGCACATCTACTTTGACCATCGCTCTATCTCTCTGGTTTTTCTCTGCGCCTCTGCGGTTAATCCGTATTGCATTTATTTTGCATTTTCGGCGGATCACTCCCGTGCATCCGCCAAACCCGATTCGGCGGTGGCATTAGCCGAGCAATCCGCTGCACTGGCGGCATCAGCCGAGCCAACCGCCGAACGCTTCTGCACATTCGGCGGCTAGCTCCCTCACATCCGCCATGCACTGCGGCGGCAGTTTCGCATAATTTGCATTTTGTGCATTGTCTCTGTATTTTCTCTGAGTCTCTGGGGTTAAATCCTGTCTTGCCTTACTTCCCCGCTTCCATCGCCTCGACCAGTTCCTTAGCCTCGGCCTCTTGGAGCAGGGCATCAATCTCAGCCAGATTGAGCGGCTTGGTATCCGCCAACTTTTTGATGTTCTTGGTCACTTCACGTACGGCATCATCGCTCAAACCCAAACCAAGCGTTTTTGCCCGATCCCGAATGGTGTTCCAACCCGTCAGACGATGACCAATCGAAATCTCGCGGCTCAGCCCAAAATCTTCCGGTCGCAAAATTTCATAGGTACTGGGATCAGCCAAGACTGCTTTGGCATGAATACCGGCTTTGTGGATAAAAGCGCTTGACCCTGTAATGTAGTTGTTGAACGGAATATCAAGGTCGCACATCTCGGCGATCATCTTGTCAATTTGGGGCAGCATCTTCAGGTTGTACTTGCTCACATAACTCCGGTTGAGCGTATACAATCGCGCGACTAATCCACCGAGCGGCGTAATCCCGTTGCGTTCGCCGATGCCCAAAATCGTCGTATCAATATGGGTCGCCCCAGCTTCCAAAGCTGCCGTTGCGTTGGCAATCGCACAACCGCTGTCGTTATGCCCGTGAAATTCGATGTCCAAATGTGTCAGCCGTACCAACTGATGCACCATGTTATAGACCTGTGTGGGGGTCGCCACACCTACGGTATCGGCCACACCCAAGCGGTTGACCATGCCGAGTTCCGCCACTGCCAGATACACCCGCAGCAGATCCACTTCTCGGCTGCGGAAGGTATCCTCGGTGCTAAAGCGCAAGATAATATCCGGCTTCTGCGACCGGATGAAATTCATCACCTCAGCCGCCAGATCAATGATCTGCCGGATGCTTTTGCCGTGGCTGTGCTGCATCAGTTGAGGTGAGGTTCCAATAACCACATCCAAGCCATCGACACCGGTATCTAACGCTCGTTTTGCGTCCTCAAGGTTGCAGCGGATGTGCGTCAAAATCTTGGTCTTGAGACCTTCTTTCACGACGGCCTTAATATCGGCTTCACTCTGCGGGCTGGCGCTCGGTGAGGTCATCTCGATGAACTCCGCCCCGAAGTCGTTCAATGTATGGGCAATTTTAAGTTTGTGTGCGGTATCGAAAGTCGCCGTGCTGAACTGTTCACCCTCGCGCAGCGTACTTTCAATAACGCTAAAATTTTCAAAAGGCATCGTTCAAAGTCTCCTCAATAATGTGGGTCGCTTGCCACATATCCTCATCAGTAATCACCAACGGCGGCAGCAGTCTCAGCACCATTGGCCCTGCGGGAAGCGCCACGACGCCCCGTTCCTGAAGCATCTTCAACACTGGCGCAACCTTGTTTCGCAGTTCGATCCCGAACATCAACCCACGTCCTCGAATTTCACGCACCGCTTTTTCGGGCGCGTTATCCATCAAATGCAGCCGAACCTCATCACCTAATTTCCGCGCCCGCCGCACCATATCACCATCTGCTTCGCGATGAACGTATTGCTCCCCCTCCTTGAGTTCGGGGAGAGGGCTAGGGGGTGGGGTTTCCTCTGCGTGTTGGTGGGTCAATTTTGTATATTCACCCAATGCTGCTAACCCCGCCGCACACGCCAACGGATTACCACCAAAGGTACTGCCATGTGTGGCCGGATCGAGTGTCCCAATCTTCTCGCTGAGCAAGATCGCGCCCATCGGGATACCACCGGCCATACTCTTCGCGACCGTCACAATGTCCGGTTGGATGCCGTCCTGCCAGTGTGCAAACAAGCTGCCAGTACGTCCCCATCCGGTTTGGACTTCGTCAATAATCAGCAGCGAACCATTGGCATGCGCCAGTTCTTGAACCGCTTGCAAGTAACCCGCCTGTGCCGGATGTACGCCGCCTTCACCTTGAACCACTTCGAGTAACACCGCGCCAATATTCTCGTTGAGGGCTTCCTTGAGCTTGTCGATGTTGTTGTAAGGCACATGTACCACGCCATCGATTAAGGGCAAAAACGGCTCGCGATAATTTTTCTCCCACGTCGCGCTGAGTGCGCCCATCGTCCGTCCGTGGAAGCCGCGCATGGTCGCGATTATCCCTTTGCGTCCGGTCTTGAGCCGCGCAATCTTAAGCGCACCCTCGTTGGCTTCCGTGCCGCTGTTGGCGAGGAATACCCGCGAGAAGCCGCTGACCCGACAGAGTTCCGCTTGATAGCGTGCCCGTACCGGATTGTGAAATAGTTCAGGGCAGGTGATCAGTTCGGCAGCCTGTTTGCTGATGGCCTCGACAATCGCCGGATTGGCATGACCAAGGTTGGCCGAACCTTGCCCGCCGACTAGATCAATGTAGCTGCGTCCGGTTTCATCAAAGAGCCGCGCACCTTCGCCGCGCACCACCTGCAAATCGCGCTTGATGTAGGTTCCGCTGCTGTGCTGGTCTTCCAGTTCGTTCCAATTCGCAAGTGTGTTGAGCATAGATGTTTATCCCTATTGATGTTGTTTCACTTCGTCGTATAAAACCCTATTTGTCTTTGCTCCCTC
>JACDGI010000200.1 GCA_013821665.1 Anaerolineae bacterium | reverse complement strand
CTGCTGCACAACTTCTTATGCAGCACCCTCAAACCCAGCGCATAAACATCATGCCGCCCAAAGCCTATTTTGGGCGGCATAACATAGCAACCAAGCGCTGCTCACCATCCGGTGCAGTACGCAGGAAGATTGAACGAATAGGCACGCCCAAGGGCACACGCAGCCGAATTGTCAGCGTTTTGCCTTGTTTAGGCAACGGATTCGATACGTAGAGGATCGAGCCGTCGTGATGAAGGCCAGCCGTCCAATGCAATTGATTTACCATTCGTCTATTCTTCGTCGGCAGTCTTGGGCCAACGCCCATAAAGCTTGGTTAAATAAGCTAAACGTTCACGGGCGGGATGGTTGAGCCATTCGGACGTGAAACGCCAACCCCAGTTGCCAGATTCGCGCCCCGGCGTGTTCATGCGTGTGTCTGCGCCGAAGCCAAAGACATCTTGCAACGGGATAACAGCCGTATGCGAAACCGAGGCCATCGCAAGGCGGATTAAATCCCACTGAATTTCATCGACTTTATGTCCCATATACTCAGGCAAGAAGCTGCGAATATCTTCAGTGGCTTCACCACCATTCCACCAGCCAACAGTGGTGTTATTGTCGTGGGTACCAGTATAGACAACAGAGTTGGGAACAAAATTGTGCGGTAAGAAGCTGTTTTCGCCACCCGAACCGCCAAAGGCAAATTGGAGGATTTTCATCCCCGGCAGCCCTAACCCATCGCGGAGTGCAATGACACCGGGCGTAATGAGACCAAGATCCTCAGCGATGATGGGCAAGTCAGCCAACTGCTCGACTATAACATTGAAGAAATCAAACTTCGGTCCCGGAACCCATTGGCCTTTGATAGCTGTAGTCTCGCTGGCCGGAACTTCCCAGTAAGCCTCGAACCCGCGAAAGTGGTCGATACGCACCAAATCAACAAGGCTGAGAGTGGCCTTAATGCGGCTAATCCACCAGCGATAGTCATTCGCAGCCATTTTATCCCAGCGGTAGAGCGGATTCCCCCAACGCTGTCCAGTCGGGCTGAAATAATCGGGCGGCACACCTGCAATGACCGTCGGGTTCCCAGTGGCATCCAGATAATAATCAGCGCGATTCGCCCACACGTCAGAGCTATCGTGGGCTACAAAAATAGGCACATCACCGACGAGGCGGATGCCTTTGTTATTGGCATACGCCTTCAATTCATGCCACTGCTTAAAGAAAAGCCACTGACGAAACTTATACTCGTCCACACTTCGCGCATTCTTAACGCGGGCAGTTTCTAAGGCTGTTGAGTCGCGCAGCGCTTCGCCTTCCGGCCACTCGACCCAAGGTTTGCCACCATAGAGATTTTTCAGCGCAATAAAGAGTGCCCAATCATCTAGCCAATACGACTCTTGTGCACACCATGCGACAAATTCGCTGCGCTGTTCAGCCGAGGCTGTGCTGTCAAAACGGGCATAGGCTTTCGTCAGCACATTATTATGGTAAGTAATGACATTGCCGAAATCGACCAGATAAGGCGGAAAGTTGGGAACTTTGGCGACATCTTCAGGTAGTAACCAACCAGCTTCAACCAATTTATCAAAGCTGATGAGCAGCGGATTGCCCGCAAAAGTTGAAAGGGATTGATAGGGCGAATCGCCATAGCTGGTTGGCCCCAGCGGCAGAACCTGCCAAATCGTCTGCCCTGCCGCTTCCAACCAATCAACAAATGTGAAAGCCCACTCGCCTAAATCACCCACCCCATAGCGTCCGGGCAAGGAAGTCGGATGCAATAAAACACCGCTTGAACGTGGAAAAAGAGATTTTTTGACGGTCATTTAATGTCCAATCGCTATAGTAAGCGCAATATCCATTAGACCGTTATTCTACCTGATTTCAGTGTGCAAAGGCGTGAGCCACATTACCCTATTTGGATAGCCATCATTTCTTCAACGGAGAAACGCTGTTTGAAAGTGAAGGCCAAAGGTGTCGGGCCGTGCTGTTCGATTAGCGCTAATTTTGCTTGGGCTTCAGCAACGGTTGGAACATGTCCAACTTCTACCCACCACAGGGCAACAGCGGGTGTCGTCATTTTTGTGAACCATTCGGTGCGACGACGGAAAATTTCGGTGTGGTCACTGTAATAGGCATATTTAAAAAGTGCATCCACTGATTCCCAAACCGACATGTTGATGATAATGCGTTCATCCTCGTAAGGCCGCAGTGATGTCGCATCATTACCATCGCCCTTGAGCCGCCAAACAAAACCAGAAGCCAAATCGGCAAGGGCATTAATACGGTCAAGATTAGCTACAAAATCATGCATCACCGGACTGTCTAAGGGCGCAACGGTGCTGGCAATATTGATCTGAGCGAGATGGTAAGGCATTTTTATTTTCACCTTCGCAAATAAATACTCAATACAAGATCATCGGCACTATATAACTAAACAAAATTTTTGTCACCTCGCCATACTTACAGGCTTTATGACGTACTATTCTTGACAAGTCTTAACATAAAACGAAATATCTTTACGAACTTCAGTCAATATTTATTTTATTCTTAATTAAGAGGCAAGTTTATGGGAGTGTAAAATGCCGTTAAAAGTTGAATGGCTCGATACCCAAAGAACAATTATGGGATGTACAGGCGAAGGCACCTGGACTTGGGATGCCTATCATGAAGCGTTGGATAACATCGCAACCCAATTCAAGGCGACCCAGAACCGGGTGGACTTGGTCATTATGAGTGCGCCGAACGCAATCGTTCCAAAGGGGTCATCAATGCCGCATTACCAACGGGCGATGCGGATTATGCCTCCCAATTTGGGACTATTGGTGATGGTTACCACAAACACCTTCGCCCGAACGATTGTCTCGATCTTTAGCAAGGTATATCCCAACAAGGACAACGTAAAGCTCATCATGGTTGCCTCGTTGGCTGAAGCCCGAACCCGCATTGAACAAGACCGCATGAAACAAGTTAGGGCACGCTAATTCGAGCTTCGCGCACCCAGTTCGTTAGCGTAACATGGCGATAATTTTTTCAGCGACAGCATTGCGGTCGACAGTCACTTCGGTGGCATCGCTCAAGCGCTTGAGTTTGACAACACCAGCCGCAACTTCATCCGGGCCTTGAATGGCGACCAACGGAATACCCTTCTTACTCGCATATTCGAGCTGCTTACCCAGTCCTTTATCCTGCATATAAAGTTCGGTACGCACACCACCTACACGCAAATCAGTCGCAAGTTTGGCCGCTGCCGGACGCATTTGATCATCGAAGACCGTCACTAAAGTTTCAACCACTGTGCCAACGATATTCGGCGGATAGAGTTGAAGAATATCCATCAGGTCGATAATGCGTTCGATGCCCAGCGATGTACCGACGTTGGGTAGGCTTTCCTTACGGAACATGCCGATGAGATCATCGTAACGCCCACCGCCGGTTACACTGCCGAGATTGGGTTCAGTGATAATCGTCTCAAAAATCGGGCCAGTATAATAACCAAGTCCACGTACCATTGTGAAGTCAAACTCATAGTTCTCTTGTGGGACACCGCTGGCTTCTAGGTGGGCAGCTAATTCGCGCAGTTCGCGCAAACCATCAGCCGCAGACGAGATTTTACCCATCATTTCTTCTACAAAATCCAAGTTAGTAAGACCCGGTTGGCGAGTGGTAATCAACTCAATCATGCGGCTAACAGCTTCAGGTGCGATGCCGCGTTCAAGCAGTTCCTTTTGCACGCCTTCAGCGCCAATCTTATCAAACTTATCCACGCTGCGGTAAAGGTCAGGCAATTGAGCATCGGTCACACCGGAGTACTGTCCCATGCCGGTGAGCAGTTTGCGGTTATTGATTTTGACGACAAATTGGGTGAAGCCTAAACGCCGTAAAGCGGTGGTAATCAAACTAATGATTTCCGCGTCAGCCACCATGCCGCTAATGCCCACAATATCCGCATCGCACTGGAAAAATTCACGGTAACGCCCACGCTGCGGACGTTCAGCGCGGAATACCGGCGAGAGTTGATAACGTTTGAACGGCAGTCGAATTTGATTTTCGTACTGCGCCACCACCCGTGCAAGCGGCACACTCAGGTCATAACGGAGGGCGACTTCCTCTTTACCACCGGGGTGTTGAGCACTATAGATGAGTTTTTCGGCATCTTCGCCATATTTGCCGTACAGGGTTTCTTTAAGTTCAATGATCGGGGTTTGCAGTGGTTCAAAGCCATAGAGGTGAAAAACGTCGCGCACAACGTCAAACACATAATTGCGTTTGAGCATATCCGCGGGCAAAAAGTCACGCATCCCTTTGGGCAGACGAGGAACAATTTTAACAGCAGCCATCGTTTTATCCTTCGGTCATAGAAATAAAAAAGCGCAGACCAACGCCTGCGCTTAAAAAATTCACTCGCAACGATTGGTCAAGAAGATTTCGTTAAATGGTGATGATGGAACAAGGTATTTGTCTCCGAATAGTTACACAATAAGGGTAACTGAAAATCGATTTGGATGCAACCACGACACTAGCGTCGATATATCCCCTTAATTGTTGCAACAACTTATAGCAACAATAAATTTATACATTATTCATATTTCTCATGGTAATCTCAGTTGCTTAGCCCTTATAGTAAGTTATATAACGTATTAGAGATCGGAATTATTCATGGCAAACATGACTGAAGTGCAGATGGCATTCAAGCAAGGTGATAAAGCCAAAACTGCACAACTTTTGAAAACACTTCTCCACGAGAATCCCAGCGCGGATGCGTGGGTTATGGCGGCACGGCTGACAAGCAATCCTGAGACTGCAAAAATGCATTTGCAGCGGGCGCTGGCATTTGAGCCGAAACATATCAAAGCACGGGATATGTTACGCGATTTAGGCGGCACGCCGATGACTACTTCATCGGCTTTCACAGGTGGATTGCTGCCGGCAATCCGAGCGGAATTGGAAAAATTTGGGGCCAATAAGCCGATACTCAAAAAGCTAAGCCCAAGCCAACGTATGATAACCGCCATCAGCCTTTATGTGGTGGTTTTCGCTGTTATGCTGGTCGCACTTAGTTCGGTACTGTCGGGGCCAGAAGCCATTCCACTACCGGCGACTACCTATGTATCAGTCTTCCAAGAGGACACATTGGTCAACCAGTGGGCGACCGCAGGACTCAATATTACTAAAGTCGAAAATGCGCCCGAAATGCCCAAAGAATTCGCAAAAGAGACGCTGAACTTCATGGTTACTGACGACGCAGGACAACACGAGATCACCGTATTTCTTTATGAGACGGTTGCAAAAATCGTGGATGACCGCCAGCATCTTAAAATATTAGCGGAAGACCCTAAAATCAAACTGGATATTCTTCAGACTGCCGTCATCATTTATCCGGCAGATTTGAGTGAAGCAACGGCCTCATTATTGAAGGGCGCATTTAATCCTGCGCCTACTGACTCAGCATAAATTCATCTGCAATTATCGAAGGAGCAATTAATAGCATGGAAAACACACAACAGCCCGTAGTAAGACGTAAGCGGAACCAAGGGCAAGGTCTAGCCGAATACAGTTTGATCCTCGCTCTGGTGGCGGTGGTCTGCGTGAGCATCATCGCAGTACTCGGACGTGGCACGAAAAGCACGATTTATAAAGTGGTTTGTGCGACTGGCAGCAAAGATCCACAATGCGGTTGTATAAATGAAAAGCTCACTGTAGTAGGTGCCTGTGTCTCCACGACATTAACTGCCACCGTGACCAGCTCATGCACAGCGGCAGCAGCAGGGGGAGCGCTGGGTGCTTCACTGACTGTTAATGGTAGCAGCGGACAAACTCCATTAAGTGTGACATGGTCAAATGCACCGGTTTGTACGGGTGGGGCGACCTCATTTAATGTGCAATCCTCTCAACCTTCACCATACAATACGTCTAGCAGCTACTCGGTTTCGAAACCATAAGAAGCGATTTCATAAATAAAAAGAGCGTAGCCATTTCAATAACTACGCTCTTTTTATTTCATGTTTATTGATTTATACCCCGGCAGTCGAGACCTGTGAGGCGGCTTTGGCCTGACGGGCAACCTCACGGAATTGGGCATAATGGCCTAGCTCATGTTTGAGACCAAACAAGAAGCAAACAGCCGCGTTAAACTCTCCAAATTTTTCGATAAACCGTGGTGATAATTCACGCTTGATTTCCAAATTGGGTACATCCGGCCAAGCTGCCAGATAACTCAAACGGATACGGCGACTTTCTTCCAAGCGCTGAATACATTGAGCCGTGGTGGTTACTGTTTTCCACTCGGTTTCATAGCGCAAACGCGGCTCGGCAGGATAAGGAATACCGCGTGATAGAAAGCTGCTATAGGTTGCCCATTCTTCGCTGGTGGCGGTGGCATGAACTACGAGATGAGCGATACTCCAGCCGATTTTTTCTTCACCGGGTTTGGCATAAGGATCGTCGGCTTCGGGGTCAACAGGCAAAAATGCAACTTGTTCATCGTTTAATACACGAACAATTTTTAACAAAGTGTCTATGGACTCATTGGTGGCATTGCGTAAATCTTCAACGGTAAAGTTTTCCGCGAATTGCAACATTGTCATTTCATGATTTTCAACGGGGGTAAAGTCAAAGGACACAATATGCTCCTAGCAACTACTGAAGTTTATTAAGAAATCGGGCGTGAATTAGCGATGCAATTCCACATCTAACTAGAAGCTTGAAAACAAGCACATCTTACAGCCCCCAGAAAATATTTACGAAATACAGGAAGTATGCGTTTTAGCGTTTCGATTCGAGCGGTGTTACACTTCTAGCGTGTGTGGTTCGCGCCCACATTCGCTAAACACTTTATGAGGGAAATTTATGCTGACACCATTCGAACAATTCCTTTTTATCTTGCTGGCGGTGCTGGCCGTCGGCGCGACATACGGCGGTTTTCACGATATGTACCTCATCATTAATCGTGGAGAAGGCCAGCTTTATTTAGATCATCTTCCCCAGCGCATATGGAAAGCCTTGACCATTTACCTTACCCAGCAAACCACATTGAAAACACGACGTGTAAGCAGCCTATTCCATCTGGGCATCGTGTGGGGCTTCACCTATTATTTTCTGGTCAACGGCTTAGACACCTTTAAAGGTTTTATCCCGAACTTTCTGAATTGGTTAGAAAATTTCGGCATTATTTATAATCTTTACCGGCTGATTGGTGATGTGCTGAGTATCGCGGTACTGGTGGGCGTGGTTTACTTTATCCTGCGGCGGTTCGTACTGCCCAATAAGAAGGAACTGGAATATCACGATAATGTGCTTTTGTATCCCAAGGTAAAGGAAGGTGCCATCGCAACGGACTCACTGGTGGTGGCGGTTTTCATTTTGCTACATGTGGGATCGCGCTTTTTAGGCGAGTCGGTTTATGTGGCACACTACGGGTCGGATCTTTTTATGCCGTTCGCGACCTTGATCTCACCGATTTGGCACGGGATGAGCGCCGATACATTGACAGCGTTGGAGCATGTCTTCTGGTGGGTAGCACTGGGCGGCATATTGATCTTCACGCCGTACTTCCCCTATTCCAAGCACGCTCATTTATTCATGGCTCCGTTGAACTTCCTAACCAAACCCAAGCGGACTTCCTTGGGCGAGATGGAAAAGCTCGATCTGGAAAATCCTGACATTGAACAGTTCGGCGCGAATAAGTTAGAGCAACTGCCCAAGACGAACATTTTGGATGGGTTCGCTTGCATCATGTGTAACCGATGCCAAGATGTCTGCCCTGCTTATGTGACGGGTAAGGAACTTTCACCGGCGGCGTTGGAAGTCAACAAACGTTATTACATGCGCGACCATATGACCGATTTAGCGGGCGGCTCAGAATCGGAATTCTCGCTGGTCGGGATGGCGATTAGCGAGTCGGCGGTGTGGGCGTGTACATCATGCGGTGCGTGTATCGATATTTGTCCGGTGGGTAACGAGCCGATGATGGACATCTTGAACATCCGGCGTGACGCAGTACTGATGCAGTCGGAATTCCCAGCAGAACTGCAAGGCGCGTTCAAGGGTATGGAACGACAAGGTAATCCATGGCAAGCCCCGCGTGAAGATCGCTTTAAGTGGGCGAAGGGTTTGGATATTCCAGTACCGACGGTCGATGAGAATCCGAACTTCGACATTTTATATTGGACGGGCTGCGCGGTGAATTATGATCCACGGGCGCAACTGACCGCACGGGCGCTGGTCAAGGTTCTGAATGCGGCGGGTGTGAACTTCGCCGTGCTGGGCGAGCAAGAAAATTGCACAGGTGATGTGGCACGACGAGCAGGCAAAGAAGACCTGTACTTCGAACTGGCGACGGGTAATGTGGAAACACTCAATGAGGTTAATCCCAAGCGTATCGTGGTGACTTGTCCACACTGCTTCCATAACATCGGTAAGGAATATGGTCAATTCGGTGGGAATTATGAGGTGGTACATCATACCGAACTGATTGAGGAATTGATGGCGGCGGGCAAAGTACCGACCAGTGCCAGCCCGAAGAAAATGAGCAACGTCACCTTCCATGATCCGTGCTATCTGGGACGGCACAACGATGTGGTGGAAGCGCCGCGTAACGTACTGGGTTTGGTGACCGATAACCTGATTGAGATGCCACGGAATAAGAAGAAATCCTTCTGCTGTGGGGCGGGCGGGGCGCAGTTCTGGAAGGAAGAAGAACCCGGCACGAAAGCGGTCAATGTTGAGCGCTATGAAGAGGCTAAGGCGACCGGTGCGGAAGTGCTGGCAGTGGGATGTCCTTTCTGTGCCCAGATGTTTGAGACGGCCAAAGCCAACGACAGCGGTACGGGTATGATCATCAAAGATGTGGCCGAGTTGGTGGCTGAGAATTTGACGATGGAAGCGATTGTGCATAATTAAGAAATACAATTGAACCGCTGAGACGCAGAGAAAAACAAGATAAAACGTCGTTCGAAAGGGCGACGTTTTTGATTCGCACTTATTGCACAATTTGCATATTTCCCGCCGAAATGGCAGGCGGATGTGAGGGAGCGATCCGCCGAATTGACATTTTGGGTCGGCGGCTGGCTCGGCTGTTACCGCCAGTGCAGCGGATGTAAGGGAGAATGCCGCCGCTGCACAATTGGCACTGTCACTTTGGCGGCTGCGAGGGAGTGATCTGCCGAAAATGCAGAATGGTTGTAACTACTCAGGTGGTATTTGAGGGAGAATTGTGTAATCAAGACTAATTCATCTCAAGCATCTGAGGGAGACTTCATCGCTCTTCGTTCCAAATTCGATACTCATATTTTGGAAAATGAGGGAGAAAAGGGTACCTGAGTAGTTACGAATGGTTGCAAATCTAAAGCGACCAGTTAGATAATAATTTACCGATGAGAGGCGGAGTGGAAATGAGTGGAGGGATTCGGTAAGTATCGTTTCATCTTGCATTGGTATATTTGATTGATCTGCCATCAGCAATTCTCCAAATCCGATTAAGTGGCATTCGAAGCTACACTATTGTAGCACAAATTTTCTTATTTTAGTGTTAGAGTATATAAACTTTAGGGTAGTGGTTGCAAAGTAAATGGTGAGGGTGAATTTGGGACACGGACGCAGCGTGCTGCGTCCCCAAGTTGTAATCCAATTATTTGTTGACATCGAATTTCATCACTTACCATTTGACTATTACCAACTTTAGTTATTTATCGGGGGATTATGCAGCGATTATTGAACCCTTCCATGAGGGTGGTCATTTTGTGATGATCAACTGGTCTTAGCCGATGGAAAGGCATCGTCAAGCAGTTCGTCCATAGGGCCACAACCCATCGCAGCGGTCTCGCCAAATTTCAAATCCAATGCTTTGAACAAATCGACAACCGCTGCTTGAATCGCCGAGGAATATTGCATATAGTACTTGCCGTCGATTTCGGTTTGCCACGGGCCGCCGATGCCAATGGCATTTGAGTTTTTTGTGACCAAAAAAAGAGTCGTTTTATCGGCAAAAGTGAGTTCAATAGCCCAATTTGGATAGTAATCATAACAACGAGTGCTGCTAAACTGTGTTCGAATAGGCAGGAAATCGGTTAAGGCCGAGCCAAAAGCTTGCACAACTTTCGAGTCAACTGTTTTGGCAAGCGGCACGGGTGTTGATGTTGGCACAGGCGTTGTGGCTGATGACGATTCAGGCCATCCAACTGAATGGGCCGTTCCGGTGATGACCGGTGTTTTATCAGCGTTGGTAATGGTGATGTCAACATAAGTGTTGCTCCCCAAACCTTCAAATTTATAGACTAAGGTCAATTTGGTAATGGGCTGGCTTGAAAAATCCGGCGGAGCGACTAAGGATACGGAACCAAAATATTGGACAATCAAATCCAAGCGCAAAAGAACGGCAGGATTTAGAGTCGCAATCTTATTTACGAGTTCGAGTTCCTCATCTGTTGGGGCGGTATTTTGTTTACGAGCTTTTGCCAAAACAAGTGCTTGCTGCGCCAATTGGCAAGCATTAGGCTTGGAAATGCTGGTGGGTGGCACGGCTTTAAAGTCACAATTGCGGGCTTCTTTGATTTGAGCCACCGTCAAATTGGGTACGGGAAAGTCCAACGGGTAATCAGGCTTATCCTTAGCGAAGACATTACTAAGCGCCAATAAGCTAAGCAATAGGGCGCAAAGAACAATCGTGTGACGCTTCATCAAGATCACTCCTTTTAAGTTGTATGGTTTTCAGTGTAAATGATTTGCCCATTTCTTACCGTACGATAAGACTACACAAAAACAGCATTTGACAACCCGTGCAAGCTACACAAAAATGTTGTAAATGGGGTTTAATAGAGTCATGTTTGGCAAAATTATGTTTATGGTGAGGAAGTTATGTCCACTGAAGTGATTATGCCGCAATTGGGTGACAGCGTAAGCGAGGGCACAGTCAGTAAGTGGCTGAAGCGCGAAGGTGAAGCGGTCACTCAGTTTGACCCGTTGCTCGAAGTTAGCGGCGACAAAATTGATACGGAAATTCCCGCGCCCGTGAGCGGCGTGGTGCTAAAAATCATGACTCCAGTCGGGCAACTGGTGAAAGCCGGTGTGTGTTTGGCTGTGATCGGCGAGGCGGAGACAGAAACCGCAGAAAAAGCTGCACCTCTACAACAAGCAATAGCTAGCAATGGTCATGCCGCAGAATATAAGGGCTATATATCGCCGGTCGTAGCACGGATGGTGGCCGAGCATCAGATTGATATGACACAAATCGCGGGAACGGGACGTGATGGGCGCGTGACGAAAAAGGATGTGGAGGGGTATTTAGCAAGCC
>JACDGI010000986.1 GCA_013821665.1 Anaerolineae bacterium | reverse complement strand
ATTTTTATCAGCACGGACATCAATTTTGCTCCCGCTGCGACGCTGACCAAATTTTTGCCATCCTCGTCATTGACTTTCACAACCGAGCCTTTGTCTAATGGCATCTATTATTGGCGGGTGAAGGCCGTTGGCAATACGAGTGATGTCTTCACTTGGAGTCATATTGATACTTTTGTGATCGCCACTCCATAGTTCCGACGAAGGGATATCTATTTCGACTGCACAAATTTGCAAGAGAAACGTTCATAAAAAGGGTGACGAAAAGCGCCGTTGTGGTCAGTAGTAACCTAAAGCGGAGTTATCAAGATTTATTTTGCTGGTATCTTTTTAGGTACATTTGTTGCCCAATCGATAGTCTCAACAGCTATATAACCAGTGGTGCAGATTATAAAGAGAACTGAGCGATACTGATATGGAAGGGATCCTCGGGATGCAAATGGCGATCCAGACCAATCAAAACGTTAAACATGGCAGCGGTGTAAGCCAAGCGAGACTCCAAATAGGCTGCCGTGCGATGGAACATTTTCTTGGCATGGCAGACAACCGTGAGCAAGGAAAAGGTGGTTTCAATCGACATGCGCTCATTCCAAGTGCCTTTGAGACACAACTTCAGATTGACAGGAAGACCGGCCTTACAGCGAAAGCCCAGATCGGTCAACACCAAACCATCAGCCGCCAGCAAGGCTACCAAGGGAAGAAAGTCTTGGTCACTGTGATTCATGGGCAACCAGTGCCAGCCGACGACCTGTCCCGAACGATTCAGTACCCAGCAAATTTTCAACCCAATCGACCAACGGCCTTTATCGCGGTTCTTGGTGCCGATTTGCTGAGGCGAGCGTCCTGCCCGAATGGGAAACAACAACTCAATCGGAAAACTGTCCATCACATTCAACAAACTGGGATCAGCCAACAACTGATCAGCCCGGAATTGGTGCCGCCGCAGTTGGCGCATCAGCGCGGTGCGATCCGGCAATCCGCCGAACAACCCATCCCAATCGCGCTTAAGCCAGCGGTAGAAAGCCCGAAAGTGTCCACCTTTCAGCGCAAACAGGATACCGATGGTGACCACCTCGCTCGGATACAAGCGCGCATTCCGCTCTTTCGGCAGCTTTCCCAATCCATCATCGACAGCGCAAAAAATTAGAATGATAATCTCTTCTGTCGTCATGAGTGACCTCCAATATGGCTTCAGTACCTATATTGTCGGTTTTTCTCATGACGATTTCAATTTGCACCACTGGTTATATATGAATACAGCTTGCCCGTTGATGGAAAACCTTCCTACTTTGAGTCGCGTATGGTGGTTTCGGGAAAAGATGAGGTGATGACGATTATTCGGGACATTACCGAGCGCAAAGTGTTGGAAGAGCAGTCTTACGCATTGGTGATGGAAACCGCGCGCGCAAATGTCCTCGGCCAATTTGTTCAGAATGCTTCGCATGAATTGCGAACGCCACTTTCGACCATCAATACGGCGCTGTATTTGATGACTAAAACAGATAATGTCGAAAAACGTCAGAATTACGCAGATCGTGCGTCGGAGCATATTCGGCAGTTGTCGCGTCTGCTCGATATGGTTCTAAGTATGACAAAACTCGATAGTATGATGGCATTGGACAACCAGACAATCGATCTAAATGATTGGGTGCGGCGGGTGGTCAACTCGGCACAGGATCAAGTATCCCAAAAAGAAATTGCTATCATTTTCACACCGGAATCAGAATTACCGAAAATTATTGGGGATGCGGTTTGGTTGCAAGAGGCCTTCGGTAATCTACTGGATAACGCTATTCGATTTACGCCCGCCGGTGGCACGATTACGGTTCGCACTTATTCACAGGATAGCTATGCTGTGGTCGAATTCAAGGATAGCGGTGTGGGCATTCCTGATGACGCGCTGCCCCATATTTTCGAGCGTTTCTGGCGACAGGACGAAGCCCATTCAACCCCCGGCTTTGGCTTAGGCTTATCGATTGCGCTCAAAATTGTGGAAATGCACGACGGGCGTATCGAAGTGGATAGCGAAGTGGGAGAGGGCAGCACTTTCAAAATTTTGCTGCCATTTCCACCCGTGCTGGCTTAAAGGCTTGTCCGATAATTATTTATGTCACCGTTTACATCGCTGGCGGGGCTGATGGTGAATTACTCGTTAGAGTGGTATTTAACCTGAGTTATGGATAAGCTTTTGATGCGGTAAATGCAGCAGCACCTGCATTATTTGCATAATTCCCGCCGACATGTCAGGCGGCTGTGAGGGAGCAATCCGCCGAAATGACATTTTATGTCGGCGGGATGCTCGGTTGCTACCGCCAGTGCAGCGGATGGCTCGGCTAAATCCGCCG
>JACDGI010000985.1 GCA_013821665.1 Anaerolineae bacterium | reverse complement strand
GGCAAAATATTATCAAAAGAATTTTGAAGCCATCAAGTACGCTTTTCATAACCGCTTCAATCGAGACATCATCGGCGCATTTCGGCGCTTGCAAGAAGAAGGCTTGATCGAAATCATCACCAGCGCGGCGACCCATGCCTATCTGCCGCTGCTCTCGCGTGATAGCTCGATCAATGCCCAGATTAAAGCGGCTGTTCAAAGCTACGAACGACTCTTTGGAAGGAAACCCAAAGCGATTTGGCTGCCCGAATCTGCTTATCGTCCTGCCTATATCGCCGAAGATGGACATACGCGTGCTGGACTCGAAACTTTCCTTGAACAAAATGATTTACACCTGTTTTTCAGCGAAACGAATGCGATTACCGGCGGACAGCCCGTCGGTGTCGCTGCCGGTGAAGTCATCGGCCCCTATAGCGAGATTAAGCGCCGCTACGTCATTCCTCCCAATCCGGCATTCCAAATTTCTGAGCGTCCCGCAACAACCTATAAACCTTACTTTGTCAGCGAAGCCTCTTCTGAAGATCATTCCGATGTAACGGTCATTGGTCGCAATAATAAAACGGTTATGCAAGTTTGGGGTACGACTGAAGCCTATCCCGGCGATTTTGACTATCGTGAATTTTACAAAAAAGCGGGAACCAGCGGCTTGCAATATTGGCGTATCACCGATGTTAAGACTGATTTCGCCAGCAAAGATTATTATCATCCTGAATGGGCGGCTTATAAAATTGACCAACACGCCGAGCATTTTGCTCATCTAGTGGGCGATTTGTTGCGTGATTATCAACAACAAAGCGGTGAGTTTGGCTTCATCGCTTCAAATTTCGATACCGAATTATTTGGACATTGGTGGTACGAAGGCGTAGCATGGTTGGGGCAGGTTTTGCGTCATCTGGCTTCCATTCGCGATATTGAACTCACCACCGCTAGCGAATTTATTCAGCGCCATCCCACGAAAGATGGGTTGCATATTCCTGAAAGTTCATGGGGCAGTAATGGAACGCATTTCAATTGGGACAACATCGAAACCCATTGGATGTGGCAGCCTATTCATGATGCCGAAGTTCATATGGAATCGCTTGTGGCTCGTTTTCCTGAAGCGAATGATGACCAACACCTTTTGTTGAACCAAATCGCTCGTGAGTTGCTTTTACTGCAAAGTTCAGATTGGCCGTTCTTAATAACAACCGGTCAAGCCCGCGAATATGCTATTCAGCGCTTCAATCAGCATCTCGAACGCTTCAATAAGCTGATTGATAGCTTGGATAGCGGTGCGCCGGATCGTTCGCTTGCCGAAAATTACTATGAGTTAGATAAGCTTTTCCCTGAGATTGATTATCGTTGGTTTGCAGCGCTGGAATAAAAGAAAAACGGTGGGGTGTTACTCGATTAAGTCAGCACCTCTAAACTGGAGAAACCGTGTTGGATATGAATGTTTTGTTCGTAAGTGCCGAAGCAGTGCCCTTTGCCAAAGTCGGTGGCTTGGCCGATGTTGTCGGGTCACTACCTGCCGCGCTGCTTAAACTCGGTGTTGATGCGCGTGTCATCATTCCGCACTATGGCTTTATCAATGACGATAAATTTCAGATCTTGCCTGCCTTCAACTTCGAATTCCCCCGTAATACCGGCGTTACCGATGTCCAAGTATTCAAGTCCGTTCAAGATGGTGTGACCTTTTATCTGGTAAAGGGCTGGCCGTTTTTCGGGTCGGAAGCCACCGTTTATACCGAGTGGATTTGGGATGTGCCGCGCTTCACCTTCTTCAATCAGGTAGCAATGGCGGTGGCGTGGGAAATTCGCCAGCGCGAAGGTTGGTTCCCCGATGTTTTCCATATCAATGACTGGCACACTGGCCTCATTCCTTTCTTTCTTGAACTCAGCAAGCGCGATCCCAATTGGGGGCAGGTAGCCTCTGTCCTTAGCATTCACAATATGGCGTATCAAGGGGATAACATCGGTGGCTGGATGTGGCAGTTGGGTATTCCGGGACGTAACCATCCCGATTTGTTGTGGCGCGGCTTGACCGATAACATGCTGGCAATTGCCATTGCCTATTCGGATAAAGTCTCCACAGTCAGCCCGCGTTATGCCACCGAAATTCAGTACCCTTATATGGGCTATGGCCTCGATGATCTCGTTCGCAGCCGTGGCAACGATATGGTAGGTATTCTGAATGGCGTGGATGTTGATCTGTGGAATCCCGAAACCGATAAATTCCTCGTCTCCAATTACAATGCCGATAACTTCATCGAGCAGCGCCCACCCAACAAGCGTCAGCTCCAAATTGATGCCGGACTTCCCCAACGGGATGATGTTATGGTGATTGGTGTGGTCAGCCGTTTGGTGG
>JACDGI010000199.1 GCA_013821665.1 Anaerolineae bacterium | reverse complement strand
GGCAATCGCTACCACACACCTCGCTTAAGCAAATACCTACCCCTGAAAGAGGGTTGGGGTGGGGGTTTGCATCATTTCGTCAATAACCCACTATAAGTAATTCAGAGGTAAATCGCCATGACACTCAATGAGTTATTTTCAGTCCTGCATGAACTGGAACAAGCTGACAAGCTGCGCGTGATCCAATTTTTAGCAAACGAATTGGTTCAGCAGCCGCATCACCTCTTTCAATCGGGCGCATCGTACGAAATCTGGTCGCCTTACGAAGCCCACGATGCAGCCGACAAACTGCACGAGATGTTAAAAGCGGCTGAAAATAAGTGAATAAACGGTTTCCATATTCAACACCGCCCGGTAGAGCCAAACCGTTTCCTTGGCTTCCGATAATCCTGTCGAATGGTAAAAGGAATATTCCGACCTTTGGATTGTTAGACTCTGCTGCGACCGTAAACGTTTTGCCATATCAAATTGGCGAAGCATTAGGGGCAATCTGGGACGAACAAACGATTGACATGGAATTAAGCGGGAATCTGGCACATTTAGAGGCACGCGGTTTGTTGGTGACAGCACAAATTGAAGGTTTTCAACCCGTTCAACTTGGCTTTGCGTGGACAAAGTCCGAAACTGCCCCATTGATACTGGGACAAGTAAACTTCTTTGAATCTTTCGATGTCTGCTTTTTTTCGCTCCGACTTTGCGTTTGAAATCAGCACCAAAAAAACATCTTGACACGCTCATAGAGTCATTATTTACTCGCCAACTTTTAACGATCTTTGACTCGTAAGGGCGCAACATGTTGCGCCCACATCACACCCTGCTCACCTTAAATGGTTGACTAACATCCCCTTGCTTTGTTCTATAGACTAAAAGGTAGTGGTTGCAAAGTAAGTGATGACTTGTCTGGTTCCCCTCGCCCTGAGGGAGAGGGGCTAGGGGTGAGGGTTCATTTAGCCGCCACCGACTAAAAGCTAACGACTAGTAACCATCTATTATTTTCTGGGTTTACTTTCGGTTAACCTGACAAACTCATTTCCAACCGTTTCCAAACCCGCTTAACAATCCCCCTCCCTTAAAACGGTTAACGCCAGTCGCACATAAGAGTTACAAAATGTTCTTCCAAAAGGTAACCCATTGTTCCTCCAAATCCTTTATCATATCTCTAGGGTAGGTTGTAGGGGCGCACGTTTGTATGGCTCCCTTGCCCTGTTACTACGGGGAAAGGGCTGGGGTTAGGGGTGTCTTCGCACCTTAACAATCCCACATGCGCAATCAGCACAAAAACCCACTGCTGCATTTGCCGCTTTTGCCGCCTGTGCTGCATTTTCCGCTTGTTGTGCGCTTCAGCGCCCTTTGTTAATGATGCTGGCAATTCTGCCACACAATCCACCTTTGGCACTCCACTGCCGCCGCCACTGCCGCCATAGCCTATTTCATATATCAACACTGACGACATTGACGACATTGACGACAAGACCGAAATAAAATGCACAGGCTTAATCTGAATGGAGCTTGTGACTGAAGTCTTGCAACGACCTCCACCCAATGCCCGTCAAAAATATCCACCGAAAGACGTTTAATAATTTCCTAAACCTCTGTTACAATTCTCTTATAAATGAGCTAGCCACTTTAAAAACAGAGCCAACTTTGACCCGTCACTACGATCAAATTATTGTCATTGATATTGAATGTACCTGTTGGGAACGCCACGCACCGCCGGGGCAGCAAAACGAAATCATCGAGGTCGGCATTTGTCGCCTCAAGCCCAGCACCGGCGAACGGCTCGAAAAACGCAGCCTCATCGTCAAACCGGAGCGTTCGACCGTCAGCCCTTTTTGCACCGAGTTAACCTCGCTCACGCAAGAGCAGGTTGATAAAGGAATGCCCTTTACCGAGGCCTGTGCCATTCTCGAAAAAGATTTCAAAACACGGCAGCGGGTTTGGGCCAGCTACGGCGATTATGACCGTCAGCAGTTTGAAAAACAGTGTCTGGATCGGAGCATCAAATATCCATTTAGCCCGTCCCACCTGAACATCAAAACGCTGTTCACGCTCATTCAAGGCATCCGGCACGATGTCAGCATGGCTCAGGCGATGGAACACATGAATATACCGATGGACGGTCGCCATCATCGCGGCGATGACGACGCTTGGAACGTCTCGCAAATGCTGTATCTACTCTTGACCGCACGCAAGGAAGTCGTTAAAGAATGAAAGCCATTATCATCGGGGCCGGTATCGGCGGACTAAGTACAGCCATCGCCCTTCGCAACGCCGGAGTCGAAGTCGTTATTTACGAGCAAGCCTCGGTTATCCGCGAAGTCGGTGCCGGGTTGTCACTCTGGCCGAATGCCACCAAAGCTCTCGAAAAATTAGGACTAGGTGCTGCCCTCAAACAGATCAGCGTACCGCAAGCCGACGGTGGTATTCACGACTGGCATGGCAAGATCATTTCAGCGGCTTCCACCGAGTTTATCGAACGTGAATTTGGCGCACCGGTCATCATCGCCCATCGTGCCGAGTTACTCGCCATGTTGACCGAAGCGGCTCAGGGCATCCCCATGCACCTCGGCACTCGCCTCAAACAATATAAGCAGGACGGCACAAGCATCACCGCCATCTTTGAGAATGGTCAACGTGAAACCGCTGACCTTTTAATCGGTGCTGACGGCATCAAATCGGTGGTGCGTAATCAAATGCTCGGTAGTCTGCATCCACCACGTTATGCAGGTTATACCGCATGGCGTGCCATCGCCAAATTCGATTATTCCTCGAACGCCGATTATTGGGGCGAAAGTTGGGGCCGTGGCGCACGTTTTGGTCTGGCTCCTGTAAGTAATGGTCGCGTTTATTGGTTCGCTGTACTCAACGCGCCCGAAAACACGCCCACGCCGCCCGAAGGTGATAAGGCTTATTTACTCAACCAATTTGGTAACTGGCATCACCCCATAGCCGATTTGATCAACGCCACCCACGAATCCGTTATCCTCCACAACGACATCTATGATGTTGAGCCCCTCACCCGTTGGACAGATGGACGAGTCGCTTTGTTGGGCGATTCTGCCCACGCAATGACACCCAATTTGGGGCAAGGTGCCTGTCAAGCGCTGGAAGACGCGGTAGCCTTGGGCAGCGCCATCCAATCCACATCGGATGTGGGTTTAGCGCTGGCAAACTATCAAACGAAACGTATGGCTCGCGCCAACGTCATCGTCAACCAATCACGCCGTATCGGTCAGGTTGGGCAGCTATCAAACCCCATCGCCTGTTGGCTGCGCGATAACTTATTTCGCAATTTACCAACCGGAATGCGTAACCAGCAAATTGCCAATGTGGTCGGCCACGAAATCTAAATCCGCGATTGATTGCTAGGCGCAACTAACGATGGTAGCACTACACTAAACGGTGGAATTCAATTTTTGCAGAAATACGGCAAATAGCGTCCCTCAAAATTGTTTTGGCTCCCCTTCGCCATGAGGGAGAAGGGGCTGGGGGATGAGGGTTAAATATGGCTTCCTCCACTTAAGGCAGTCATACCATAACGATAGTCCTCAACTACAGGGCAGCCAAACTTGAAATTGGGTTCCAACACCCACTGTACTTTCAACTTTAACGTAACCGCCATGCTGCTCAGCAATCAATTTGACGATGGATAACCCCAAACCGGTGCCGCCATTCTGGAGAGAACGCGCCGAGTCCGCCCGATAAAAACGCTCAAAGATATGCGGTAGATGTTCTTTGTCGATACCCATACCTGTGTCGCGCACGATCATCACCACACCCGATGCCTGTAGCCGGGACTCAATCGTGATCTTGCCACCACTTGGCGTGTAATTAATGGCATTTTCCAGCAAGTTCGCCACCATCCGCCATAAATCTTCTTCATGACCGAGAATAGGGGATAAAGACTGGGCCAGATTAAGGCTAAGCTGTTGATATTTCGCTTCTGCTCGTGGCCGCAGATTGGCCTCGACATTTCGGATAAGAGTGGTCATGTCCACCGGTTCACGCACAGGTTGAGAAGTCTGGTCTAAACGCGACACCGTTAGAATATCTTGAATCAGCCGCTCTAAACGCTCGGTTTGTTCTTTAATCGACTGGATCTTAGCCTTCTGCCGGTTGGGATCGTCAAGATGTTCCAGTAAATACAGGCTGGTTTTAATGACTGCCAGCGGAGTTTTCAGATCATGGGAAATGTTGCTGACGAGTTGCCCGATTAACTCCACCCGTTCATTTTCCAGCATCAGGCGCAGGTTTTGTTCTTCGGTACGCTTCAAATCACTAATATCACGGCTCACACCCACCAGTCCCACAATCGTTCCCTGAGAATCACGCAGAGGCACTTTAGTCGTCAAAAAGGTGATGCTATTACCCTCTCGATCTAAACCGGGTTCTTCGCGGTTCAGGATCGGGATACCTGTCCGCAGCAGATGTTGTTCTTCGTCGTAAAAACGTTGAGCCAGATGATGTGGTAAATAATCAAAATCGGTCAGACCAATCATATCCTGTTCGATCCCTGCATTCTGTGGGTTGCCAATCGACATGGTGTTAGTCATGATCACACGCGACTCGGTATCTTTGACGTAAATCATATCCAGCGTACTATCCATCACCGCCCGCAGCATATTACGTTCTTTAAGCAGCGCTTCGGATGCCCGTTTGACGCTGCACAACCCGCCCAAAGTTAACCCATAGAGGCGGAGAATTTGAATGTCCGCATCAGTCAGTGGTTTGTGGTTAATGAGGTTATCGGCAGCCAAAAAGCCGATGATCTTGTGATCGCCCCACAGCGCAGCCATCACATTCCAGCCGTGTCCTACGATAATGCCGTCATCGCTGTACAGAGGACAATCAAACCGAATAATCAGGTCTTGCTGTCGTTCCAATGCCAAGTTGAGATCATCGGTATCACCCCATTGGACAGGTTCAGCTTGCCGTTCGTCGCGGGGTTTCCCATCCTCACCGGTTCCAAAAGACGGCATAAAGTGGTTGGGACGATCCGTGACAAAAAAAATGCCCAGTCGATCATAACCAAGCTGTGCCAAACCCATTTCAATCGCTTGTTTGCAAAGGTCATCAAATGAGGAAGCTGTCGTGAGGTCAAGCCCGACCTTCTGTAAAGCGGTCAATCGGCCTAAGAATGTGTCCGGATTTTTTGAACTGTGTTCAGGATTACTCAGCGCGAAAATACCACCCTTGCACCAAACACGCCGCCAGCGACGAATAATAGGTGGTGTAACGGCAAAAATCGTAGCGATTTGGTCAATCGGATAACCGAGATGTAACAGGCGAATGGCTGCTGCTCGCTCACGGAGTTCGGGCTGTGGGGCGTGACGTATCGCGTCTTCTATCAGGCGCAAATCATCTTTAACCAATTGAAATAATGGAAGTTTATGCATACTAAAAACATGAAAAGCGAAATAACGTTAACTTAAGCATAAGTGAGGTTGTGTAATAAATAGCGTTGTGTTTAACTTAAAGGTCACGCACCGAAATGCTATTTTCGTATAATTTCAGCTTACATCAGAGCGGGGTTAACGTCAAATAACATGCGGCCTGTGTTTTTACGACAGGCCTCATGCTGGTTCTACTTCGCGGTTTAGATCGTAGCTGCCTGCGCCTTAAGATGTGCATCAACCACGGCCAGATTGATATGTTCGCCGACCAGTTCACTATAAAAGGCTTCGCGAATGATTCCGTCGGGATCAATCAAAAAATCGGCAGGAATGCGATAGAAGTTGCTGCCATGTTCTTCAGTCAGGTTAAAGCCTGCTTCTGCTGCTTCCTTCACCACCTGTTGTGTGCTGCTGGCAGCCATCGTCACTTTAACTTTTTCTTCTGAGGTTTCGATACCATATAAATCGTATAGATGGGCTTCAGGATCACCAATAATGGGAAAAGGCGCATCTTGTTTGCCCACATATTGCAGCAAATTAGCCTTGGGCGACTCGAAAATCGCCAGCATCTCCATACCTTTCTGCTGGTATTCGTCATACTTGCTGATGAGTTTATGCACTTGCAAATTGCAGATGGCGCAAGCTGCGTTCCGATAAAACGAAAGCAGCAGCCAGCGCCCCCGGTAATTCTCTAGATTAATCGGCTGGTCAAACAGGTCAACTGACTGGAAAATAGGCGCAGTCATACCGACCATCAATTTTGTGGGTGCTTGAGTCATGATATTCCTTTCCGGTTGGAAACGCGGATTGCGGTATACTAAACGAAGAATTCTAATTAGTCAGCCTGACTTACCAATATAATAAGGTTAACTGTCTATTTTGTCAACAGGTTTAATGGCATGACTGAAACAGTCGAGCAAACATCCCAAGTACCTGACGGCTACGATGATAATATTGGCCGCCTCTTGCAACTGGCACTCCGTGACTTCCAAACACGCTGCGCCGAAAAACTCCATGCACGCGGCTATACCCAACTCAGTGCCACCCACCTCACCATTCTCTCGTACATTGATCCGGCGGGCACGCGCATCGTAACGCTGGCTGACCGCGCCGGTATGACCAAACAGTCGATGGGCGATCTGATTCGGGAGTTAGAAGTACAGGGTTATGTCGAGCGCTCACCCGATCCCCATGATAAACGCGCCGTGATGATCAAAATGGTCGAATCAAATACCACCTTTTTGGCCGATGCTTACAACATCATTGCCGAGATACAATCCGAGTATGCTGCGGCTTTAAAAAGCAGTGGAGTAGAACAACTTCGCAGCTTACTGAAAGCCTTACTCAACCGTAATGTGTCGGATAAATAGGTGAAAAATCGCCCATGACCAAACATCTCAATACCCTCTGGCAGGTTGTGAATGCTGCATCTACGGTGGCGGATTTCACGCGCCAATCACAAACCTACACCTTCCCCATCATCCGTCCGGTCACTGTTTATTTACAAGCGGAACAGGCAGAAATTCGGTTGGTACGCTGGGCGCTGCCCAAGGTCGATATATTTGTCCAATTACAGGTGGCTTTTGGCTGGCGAATCGCGACCGATCAAGATGCAGATGGTGTGTATGTGGTCGCCAAACGCCGGATGCTTGTGGGCAGTATGTCACGGGCTACATTCACGTTAACCGTTCCACATGATGCTTATTTAATCCTCAAGCTCAATGAGAGCAGTTTGCTGTTGAGCGATATTAACGGCACATTCCACGTTCCGCCTAAAGATGCAAAGGGACAACTACAACTGCCAAGTACCACGCTCGAATGAAAAACGGATTGGTCTCTTTGCCCTCAGCCCTGTATATCGCTACAATTACTTTAATGGTTTTATAAATTCGTCACGAGAGGAAACCGACCATGAGCATCAAAATTACTTGGCTGGGTCATTCAGCCTTTAAACTGGAAGCCGAGGGACATACGATCCTGCTCGATCCTTTCCTGACAGGCAATCCGCTGGCTGCGGCCAAGCCCGAAGATCTCAACCCCGAAATTATTTTTCTGTCGCACGCTCACGGCGATCATCTGGGTGATACTGTCGATATTGCTAAACGGACAGGTGCGCTGGTCGTTTCGAATGCCGAGATTTGTGGTTGGCTTGGCACTCACGGGGTTGAAAATACGCATGGTATGAATACAGGTGGCGGTTATGACTTCGGCTTCGTCCACTGTAAACTGACGGTCGCGCATCATAGTTCATCTTTCCCGGATGGCAGCTATGGTGGCAATCCAAATGGCTTCATTCTGACCATCGCGGGTAAACGGTTATATTACGCGGGTGATACTTCCTTATTCAGCGATATGCGCTTGATTGGCGATCAGGTGATTGACCTCGCCTTCCTTCCCATTGGCGATAATTTCACGATGGGGCCGGAAGACTCGCTGCGGGCGATTAATTATATTCGTCCGCGCTCTGTTATCCCCATGCACTACAAAACATGGCCTCCGATTGATCAGGATGCGAGCGAATGGGGCAACGCTGTGAACAACGAAACGACGGCACAGCCCATCGTCCTCGACCCCGGTGCCTCACACGTACTCATTTAACCCTCTCCAACAGCGTTCATCCTCAGGGGCAAGCGAGCGGCTTGTCCCGATTGCATTTTGTCGGCTCGATCTTCCCTTGATCCTTCCTAGAATTAAGCTTTTATTTATTCACACGAATTTCACTGACACCACAAAGGTTCTTGCAAGGAAAGGGTGGTATGATCCCTATATATCATCATTGTAAGCTGTCCTTATAAGGAATTTCGACCGATGGAACCGAACCAGAAAATGCAGGTCTTTAAGACTCAGACACAGGAAAAAATTCGCAAATTAATCGCGGAGTTCGCTGAAGGCATGGTCAGCCGCGAACAATTCCATGTCATCTACGAGCGTTATACCAGCCAACTGGCAATGGCCGATATGGCAGCCACCAGCCGCAGCCCTGATGCAGTGATGGGAATGTTGAGCGATATGCCCGCAACCATTGCCGTGCGTGAAGCCCATATGGGCAAGGCCGTCGGCATGACCATTTACAACAACCGCAGCGGCACACTACTCGAAACCTTAGGCGACTTCGATGTATCACCGGAAAAACTGTCGCCGATTTTGAACGACTTCACCATGATGATGCAATCGGGCAAATCGGTTGAACGCGAAACACGCAAGATCAGCGCTAAACAGTGGTTGGTGTTCGCTGGTGGCATATTCACTACGGTTGTGACCTTGTTCCGCAACGAGCCATCCGAAGCGCAGTGCCGCGAGATTGAACGTCTGCACCGCGACTTTGAGGAAGCCAACCGTGCTTTCTTTATGAGTAACATGATTGATTCAACCAAGCTGGCCTATCCTTTCATCGTGTTTGTACAGCGCAAAGTGCGTGGTTAAATTTGTAGGGGTTTGCCAGTGGCAAACCCGCGTATAAACCTCGTTCGCAACCCATTTATCCGCTAACGCCCACATTCTAGGACTGACGATGATCGTCACATTGACACCCAACACCTCTCTCGACCAGACGGTCATGATTCCAACATTTGAGTTGAACCGCACCATTCGCGCTACAAAATCTCTGTATGGCATGGCTGGTAAACCGACAGATGCCTCCTGGGTACTGGCTGAACTTGGATTACCCAGCCTCGCGCTGGGCTTTGCGGCAGGTGCCATCGGCCAAAAGGTCGAGAACATGTTGCGTAGCCGACAGATCAAGACTGACTTTGTGCAAGTCGATGGCGAATCGCGGGTGAATATGGTCATCATCTGCGAAGACGGCAGTGGTCAAACCACCATTACCACATCCAGCCTCGAAGTGCATCCGGCACAGATCGAGGCCCTGTTAGCAAAATATGAGGCGGCACTGGATGATGCAAGTTGCGTGGTGATGGGCGGAACGCTGCCCAAAGGTGTTAGCCCCGATTTTTACGCTGACGCAATTAGTCGGGCGCGGGCCAGAAATATCCCGGTGATTTTTGACGCGGGTGAACCTAATTTGAGCGCTGGATTGGCCGCGAAACCGTCTTTCATCAAACCGAATCAGGATGAGCTTTCAGGATTAGTCGGTGTGCCTGTAAGCGATATGGCAACCGCTTATACGGCTGGCAAACAAATCCTTGATACCTACGGCACTTGCCCCATCATGACCTTCGGTGGCAAGGGTGCGCTTGCAGTTCTACCGGAGCGGGCTTACCACATTCCACCGCTCAAGATTAATGTGGTGAGTGCAGCGGGCGCGGGTGACGCCGTGCTAGCGGGATTAGCCGCCTCGATTGAGCGCGGACAGCCAATTGAAGAAGGATTACGCTTGGGTATCGCAGCGGCTTCGGCAGTTTGTTTGATGCCCGGAACGGCGGACTGCCGCAAAGAAGATGTCGAGGCATTTTTGCCGCAGATTGAGTTGATCCCCTACGGCTAAAATCATCGCTTACGACAAAGTTCAAATCTATTTGCCAAAACAATACGCTTGCCACTCATCATAAACACGTTATAATCATCATAATTCTCGTATAAATAGTGTCTTCAGAAGTTAGCCGTTCTGGAGAGTAAGGGGGATGTTTCCACCAAATTGGCTGTAGCCTTTGCCTCAATTTCATCTTCATCCTCCAATCCGCGCACCTCCCTCATCATCTGATTCGATTGTGAATTGTCGTTCGCCCGTTTTAAGGCGATTTACTTTAATTTCACCCTTGTACGTAAGCGCTCAAAACACCTCATAAGCGAGGTTATCCAGAGCGAACACACTTCCACGAAATAAGCCGCCGTGGACGATAACCCAATGGCCGAAAGGACAATGTTTAAATGTCAACTTTGCAAGCAGGTCACATCCGCTAGAACCAAAGCACAACGTATCGTCTTGGAAACAAGACCGCGCAAATATTTCAATCCGATATTTGATCGCAGGAATAAAGGTGCTCAGAAAGTGCCGCCACTTCTCACCTACGGCTATGAAACCGCCAGGGAGATTATCGCCTGCTCCGTGTGTGCGGCCGCCTATAATCTGCAAAAAGATAAGGCCTAAAGCCTTACAGATTGCCATGCCTGCGTGAAAGTGGTGCTTCACGCGCAATGTATTATTCAGTGATGAATCAATAGGGGCACGTAACTTGTACATGCCCCTATGATCAACTTCATCGTATTTAGAGGAGGGCTTCGGCCTTCCTCATTTTTAGACTAGTATTTGGCGACGGCCCAAACGCCACCAGCACCATCACCGGTCGTGTCGCCGGGTTTGGCATCTTTGGCGAAGTAATACAGCGGCATGTCGTTGTAGGTCACCTGAAGCGCACCACTCTCCAGCTTGATCGTGCCCAACTTGCCCTTGATATCTGCATCACTGACATTCAGCTTATCGTCTGCGCCAACGGTATAAGCCGGCCAAGCCTTGGTGCAGTCACCTGTACAGTTGCTCACACCAGCGGTATCTTTGCTGTATGTATACAATGTACCGCCATCAGCCGAGGTTAAGAATTCGCCCAGAGCATCGGTCTTGCCCAGTGCAAGCGTTTCCGGTGCAACGGTATACCACACTTTGCCCACGCCTTCACCGGTCGCATCACCGATTGCCACGTCCTTGGCCCAGTAGTAGAGTGGCCAACCATTGTAGGTTACCTGAATGGTGTTATCAGTACGGGTGGTTGTACCCCACTTGCCGGTGAGGTTGACACCGGGGACAATCGCATCCGCACTGTCGACCAGCAGCGGCGGCCAGTTGGTCGCGCACTTGTCGTAGCAGGTGCTGGTGTCCATTGTATCTTTGGTGTACATGTACAGGGTCATGCCCTTGGGGCCAACCAATACATTACCAACGGTGGGGAGCTTCTGAGCCGCTACAGTTGACGGAGGAACGATCCACCAAATATGGCCGACACGGTCACCGGTCATATCGCCAGCTTTTTCGTCCTTGAACCAGTAGTACAGGGGTTGACC
>JACDGI010000198.1 GCA_013821665.1 Anaerolineae bacterium | reverse complement strand
GGCTAGGGTGGGGTGAGTTCCCTCACTGCTTCTGCATCGTATTCGTGCGCGTCAGAGTAGCCGCAATCCACCCCTCACCACCATCGAAACGCACTTTTAGCCATGTCCCGTCCGTGCTGCGATCAAGCACTTCCAAACGTGTGCCATTACCCAACTTGATCACGATGTCATAGCCTGTTCCCGGCCCCGAACGAATGTTGACCACACCCGCGCTCGTCGCCACCAATCGGATTTCATTGGTCGTTTGCAGGTTCGGCTGGTTTTGCGGCGGTGCTTGCTGGGAAAGCTGCGCCTGACACTGTGATTGACTATGCAGCCATTCTTCAGCCGCTAATATCACAGGGTCTTTGTCGGTTCCATACAGGCTGTAATCGGTCGGCACAACCACATCGGGTTGAATATTCTTTGGCAAAGGGTCGCCATCCGGTGTGATGCCCACGTCACTCACCACATCCATAATCGAACCGTCGAACAGGTGGATAATGTTCAGACCGTCGCTCAGATAGCCACCCGTTGCCTCGCCGAAGATGCGCGTCTGCGCGTCTTTTCGGCTCTGGAAAATATAAGCCGTCATCTCACCCATGCTGGCGGTATACGGGCTGGTCAGTATCGCCACCGGCGGATCGGATTCTTGCACCGAATACGGTCTGCTAACCTTAAAATTATCAGAAATATCAGGGAATCTGCCGGATTGATAGCTGTACCACGACACATCACCCGCAATATCTTTCAGCCCGAACCAACGACCATCGCCGCGTATAGGAGCCAGTGCCAGACTCATAATCAGCGCCTGACCACCGGGGTTCCGCCGCACATCCACAATCCAACCACATGTGTTCTGCTGGTCGAGCGTGCGGATAAGCTGCTGTGCGTCGTCTGGATAACTCAGATCGTCGCCGCTCACACCCGCCGAATAGGTTTCAATGTAGCTGATCTGGTCGGGCAACTGTCTCCCAATAACATCCAGTGATGTACTGTAAAAATCTGGCACCAACCGGAACTTAAGTGTTTCTGCTTGACCGGGACGTGCCACTTCTAATCGGATCACGGTCTTACCATCAGGTTGTGGTGCTTCAGCGGCATTCATACCGTTAATCGTTTCGATCTGGTCGCCAACCACTAACCCCGCCAACGAAGCTGGCGAATCAGGATAAATGAGCGTCACCGTGCGGAAGTCATCACCGGCTAAAATCTCCTGCTCGAAACCATAGCCACCGTGCGAATTGAGGTCATCCGGCGAAAAAATTTCTGCATCGTGGGCGCTGATGTCATTCAGCTTGGCAAACACATCTTTGAGTGCTTGACGGGCATCATCCAACGAACTGAATTGGTCAACCGATGCCATTGCGTTCTGGTAGAGGCTGTCCCAATTGACCTTGTTGGCATACACGAAATTCGCCCGTACTGTCCGTAAGGCTTCATCCAGATACGTCACCGCTGAAACGCTGTCATCGAAGGTGATACTCTGGGTCAATCGCAGTAGTTCATCTGGCGGCGCGGATACCAACAAATAATCGTATCGCCGACCGTTAGCGGTTGTCCGACGCTGCTGTGCAATGATGCTGGTGTAGGTCTGGTTGCGCTTGTTGGTATACAAGCAAATATCCTGCTTACCACCATTGACGACTTCATAAGAATAACCGGGGGCATCGAGCGCCAAACCATGGCACGCCACATCCAGATCAACGTTGTGAATCCGGCGGCTGGTTAGTTCATGGAAACTAATTGTTGATTGACCATTGGTGTAGGTCAAGCTGCTGGTTGGCGCGAGGTCATAACCCTTGGGCAGTTGGAAACTGATGCCGAGTGTATGATTAAAACGGGATTCCCACTGCACATCGGCAGCTTGCGTCTGCGTCAGGCCAACGCCCAGTGTCGTAAAGATGACCATCACGACAAAACGGCTGCGCCATTGAGTGAACACCTTCATCTGCTATCTCCAGTACACGCTCAACTTCCTTGTGTAGTGTGGTTACAATGTCTCACTATCCGTGTGAAAATGGATATTTAGAATACCGGACGCGATATATCACGTCCCTACACACGTTAGGATTAGCCCAATGGGTCTACGAATAGGGTTGTTTTTGTAGGGACGGCATATATGCCGTCCGTTGATTTAAATATAAACTCGAATATTTGGTCAAATTCCCACTTTCCTAATTGTCATTGTATGACGAACTCTAACGGCAAAAGATGAGAAGGTTGTGAAGTTGGTTCGTTTAGGTGAAGCATATAAACACGATATACATTTTCTAACGGAATTGTTTGATAGCTCCAGAGGTAAGAAATAAGGCTTAGTTGTATCTAATTGATACGAAATATCAATAAAGGATGATTTATGTTTGATACGATTATTGTTGGAGGCAGCGCTGCCGGATTAACAGCGGCGATATATTTAGGTCGTTTTCGGCGCAGTGTATTGATTATTGACTCGCAAAAACCCGCTAACCGCTTTTCCCACGCCGCCCACAACTTTTTCACGCGGGATGGCGTTGCACCCGCCGAATTATTGTCGATTGGTCGGGAACAGCTTAAGCAGTACGACACTGTACAAATCCAAACGGGCGAAATGACCGACATCCAGCCTGACGGCGAGCATTTTACGGTCACACTTGCCGATGGCAGCAGCCAATCCGCACGGCGTATCTTACTGGCGATGGGCATGAAAGATACCTTGCCACCGCTTGCAGGCTTAGACCAGTTCTGGGGCACCAGCGCCTTTCACTGTCCGTATTGTGATGGTTGGGAACAGCGCGATAAACCGGTTGCTCTCTATGGTCGCGGCGATCAGGCCATTCATGTTGCCAAGCTGCTGCGGGTACTCACCGCTAATCTTGTGATCTGCACCGATGGCGCAACGGATTTCAATGCATCCCAACAAGCCCTGTTGACCAAGCACAACATTCGCGTCATCGAAACGCCTGTATCTCGTCTTGATGGCCGCGATGGTCAGCTTGAGCAGGTCGTCTTTGCTGATGGATCGACGTTAGCTCGCGCGTCGATTTTTGTTCGTCCGGTCGTTACACAGCATTCGGATATAGCCGCACGCTTAGGCTGCGAGATGACTCCTAATGGTCTGGTCAAAGTCGATCAACAGGGGGGTACCACTGTCGCTGGCATCTATGCCGCCGGTGACATGGCCCATCCCTTCCGTCAGGTAGGTGTCGCCGCTGCACAGGGTGCGATGACAGGTGCCGGCATCAACTCCGACATCGTGGCAGAAGACTTCGCGGAATAATTAATCATCTATTCGCCTTCGTAGGGGTTTGCCGCTGGCAAACCCCTCTTCATAAATCCCTCCCTACAAATCTCTCAAAATCTCTCAACTTTTTCGCCCGTAGCCCAATCGTAGGCCACCGCGCAAAGGAAAACGCATATCGTCTCTGTAAGATGTCCTCAAGATGCAAGGCTCATCCCCGCAATATTGGGGACTAGGCGGCATCGACCGGAACACCATAGGATGAAAGAACGTCTTTTTATCTTATAAATGACAATTATCAGTGAAGAGGGGATGCATATGGAGCGGCGATCATTTGCTGTCATAACAGTTGGCACAGGTTTGATGATGGGTTTGCTCGGTAATATTTTCTTTTTTAACCATATGCTCGGTGTTTCTTTTCCGATTTACATTTTACTGGCTGTCGCGCTGGTGTTGATTTTATCCCGCCCCGCCGGACAGACCGTTCATCGTCGTAATCTGTGGCTGCTGCTGCCGCTGGCGTTTTTCGCTGTAATGAGCGCCGTCCGTGCCGATCAACTCATCACTGTTTTGGACATCACGGCGGCCCTGACATTGGGTGCAGTTGGCTTATACTATTTCCCCCTGACACAGAACATTGATACCGAGCCGCTGGTGGCTTATCCCAAAGCCATCATTGAAACCGGCTTTATGATTCCAGCCTATGCCGTCACCGAAAGCGTCGAATCGTGGCGCTGGCTGAGTGAAAAGCGCCATCAACGCGGTAATTTGATAGCCTCAATAGTACGCGGTGGCGTTTTCGCCCTGCCGATTATTCTGGTGTTTGCCGTTCTGCTCGGTTCAGCCGATGCGGTTTTTGCCAGCTATGTCAATCAAGCCTTTGAGGGTGTCCGTCAAGCCTTGGGTCTTCAGTTTCTGGGCGATACCATGAGCCACTTGGTCTTGACCGGTTTTCTCACAGTAACGGTCAGCGGTTCACTCGGCTATGTGCTGCTTCGTCGTCCCCCAGTCGCGCCAGCCGCCCGTCCAACCCTGCCTGACGACGACTTAGCCGACGGTGTGGTTCTTCCCGACACCAAGCCCAAATCTAAGCCCCGCTTCAAACTGAGTATGGTCGAAAGCGGCATCATTATGGGCAGTGTGGTGGCTTTGTTTGCAGCCTTCGTAGCCATTCAATTCGCCTACTTTTTCGGTGGCGAGCGCACCGTACAGGTCGCGGGCATCACGTATGCGCAGTACGCGCGTCGCGGTTTCTTTGAACTGGTCGCGGTCTCGGTACTTACACTCGGCCTGTCACTCATTTTGGATCATGTCAGCGTGCGCCAAACCAAACGCGAAAATATTCTGTTTAGGGTGCTGGCACTGATGATCGTCGCCCTCACCACCATTATGTTGATCTCGGCCTCACAGCGCATGTGGCTCTATGAAGAAGCCTTTGGCTTTACCCAACTGCGTGTTTACACCCACGTCTTTATGCTCTGGTTGGGCGTACTCTTTGGGATGTATGTACTGGCTGTATTTCGTCTGCGTATGAATATCTTCGCGCTTGGTGTGGTGCTGGCGATTATCGGTTACGTGGGGACACTCAACCTCATGGATGTTGACCATTACATCGCCGACCGCAACATCGCCCGTTATTACGAAAGCCACGACCTCGATCTTGCCTTCCTCAATACCTTATCAGCCGATGCTGTCCCTGCTGTTCTCCCGCTGTGGCAGGAAACGAAAGAAGACACTATCGTCAACAAATGGGCAGGGCAGTGGTTAAAGCTGCAATTGATGAAGTTAGATACAGAAATGATCGGCGGCGGGCAGCTTCCTTTTTCATTTAATGTATCGCGGCAGACCGCGTGGCGTGCGCTAGATGGGGTTCGTAAACAACTACCCGACTATGATCCATCGATTTACTGGGGGGCCAATTCCTATTCCCAAATATCTACTGGGGACCGCTCCGATTACACGTCTGGTTGGGATTCGGTTGCCACCGCCGCTCCCGGTGGCGAATGAAACACAATAGCAACGGTTGCGTATAGATGAATATGATTTGTACGGGTTTGGCGCTGACAAACCCTTTCTCATTTCCAATCGCGCAACTCCATATAACCAAGAGGGTTATTACTGTCGATGAACATATTTAGACGCAAATCCAAACAACCTGACCTCACGCTGTTGGATGATCCCGAACTTGTACTGTTGGCTAAAGATGACCAACAGGCTTTCGGAGTCCTCTACGAGCGTTACGTCACGAAAATTTATAAGTACATCTACTACCGTACCGGTAATCATCAGGATGCCGAAGACCTGACGGCGGCGGTTTTCCATCGTGCAATGGCGCACATCGAAAACTACACCGAGCGCGGCGTGCCCTTTCAGGCATGGCTTTACCGCATCGCCCATAATCTGGTTGCCAACTGGCATCGGGATCGGGGTCGCCGCAAGATTATCCCGCTGGAAGAATTTATCGGGCCGGACTCGCACTTCGACTCGCCCGACATGGCGACCGAGGATAAAGAGGAGCGCACCGCTCTATTGACAGCCATCGCCCGGTTGCCGGAAGAACGCCAGCAGTTGCTTTACCTGAAGTTTGTCTCCAACCTATCCAACGCCGAGGTCGGTGACATTCTTGAACGAACCGAAGGGGCGATCAAGTCGCTATACCACCGCACGCTTCTGGCGCTGCGTGATGACATCGAAATGCAGCACACCCGCGTCGGCGCACCGGGACGTGCGCCCGTCTCGAATTCTGAGAACAAACGAACAGAAGGCAACTGAACTGATGACCAATCATAATGACCTTGAAAACCTGCTCTCCGCCGTGACCGATGCGCTTCTGGCTGATGAACGTGCCAACCTTGACCAGATTGTCAACCGCTATGCCGTTCCCCGTCATGAAGTTGAAGGCCTCGTCGGCATCGTCCGCAAGCTGCACCTCACCTTAGTCGGCGCACAGCCGTCGCGTCGCTTCGTCAACCGTCTGCGGAATGATCTGGTCGGTACGCAGCGCACCAATATCGTCAACCGTGTCCGTTATCTGCCCCCGCGTGTGCAGATCGCCGCTGGTATCGCCTTGGTTGCAGGCTTCATGCTGCTCAGCCGCCGCCGTCTCATCGACGATGCCCGTCAAGACTCGCAGGAAATCCCCGTTCTCCAACAGCAGTAATCTTGCATCCCCATCAGGGGAGAGGCACGCCTTTTCCCTTTCTCTTGTCTAAACTCTCTGCGCCCTCCGCGCCTCTGCGGTAAAAGCTCTCTGCATTAAACTTGGCGTACTTGGCGATTGAATTGTATTGTTTTTCACTCTCCGAGTACAATACACCTCTATACTTATAGACGCGTGACCAAAAACTGACGTTTGTAAACTATTGATCATTGATGAGGAGTTTAAAGATATGGCGATGCCGCGTGCCGAAATTACCGGATGGGGAAAATACGTTCCGACCAAAATTCTCACCAATGATGATCTCGCAAAAATGGTCGATACCAGCGACGAATGGATTACCGCCCGCACCGGCATCAAAGAACGCCATATCCGCACCGAAAACGATACCACCACCGGCATGGCCTGTGCCGCCGCCCGTGATGCCCTCGCCGTCGCCGGACTCACCCCATCCGACCTCGACTTGATCGTGGTTGCCAACTCCTCACCGGATTATTTACTGCCAGCCTCAGCCAACCTCGTCCAGTATGAACTCGGCGCAAACTGTCCCGCCTTGACGGTCACTGCGGGTTGTTCCGGTTGGGTGTATGCACTGGTCACCGCCAGCCAATTTATCCAAACCGGCGCTTATAAAAATATCGTCGTCATCGGTGTCGAGTTGATTTCCTACGCCATTGATTACACCGACCGTTCGACCTGTGTCCTGTTCGGGGATGCTGCCGCAGCCGTCATCCTCCAACCCGGCCTGACCGAAGCGGGTATTATGGCCTTCGAACTCGGCTCGGACGGTCAACATGCCCATCATTTGATGGTTCCCGGCGGTGGCACGCGCAAACCCATGTCTCAAGAAGTCGTCGATAAGCGCGAAATGTATATCCGCATGAACGGTCAGGAAGTCTTCAAGTTCGCCACCCGCAAACTGATTACCTGCTTGAATAATATTGCCGCCAGCGCAGGCATGTCTCCCGCCGACTTCGACCTGATTATTCCGCATCAGGCCAATCTGCGCATCATCGAATACGCAGCCGACAAACTTCACCTGTCGATGGATAAATTCTTCATCAATCTGCATAAATACGGCAACACCTCCACCGCCTCTATCCCGCTGGCCTTGGTCGAGGCCATTCAAGAAGGCCGACTCAAATCCGGCGATGTCACCGGCATGGTCGCCTTTGGCAGTGGACTCTCATGGGCAGGTGCGGTCATCAAAATGGGCGAAGCCGTCAATAAAATCGCCGCTAACACCGAACCCCAAGGTGCCGTTGTCCTCCAATAAATCTTCTTTTGTAGGGGCACATGGCTGTGTGCCCCGAACGGTGATTACGGTGTGGCTGATGGCATGAGGGTCAGGGTTTGCTGAGCCAAGCGTTCATGTTCTATCGCCTTAAGTGTTGGCTCAGCGCTCTCCTGCGTTAAGGTCCTGTCTACCGCCTGTGTGGCCGTCACCGCCGCACTTGATTTCACACCATAGGACTCAATGGTCATCGTATAGCCACCTGTGTTCAGCCCTGCACTATGAACCTCAATCGTGTAGATGCCTGTGGCGGGCAGGCGGTAATCGCTGAGTATCGCGTCCGCCCGATGATTAAGGTCGAAATCATTGACGTATTCCAATACCAAACCATTCGGGCCATTCAGATAAAAAGAGGTATCGCGCAATCCTATTGATGCACTTGTGGCAGGATCAGCCGTGATCTTAATCGTCACAATTTCACCGACCGTTCCCTGATAATGCCATACTTTCCAGTTCGGTGGATTTAACACATCATGGTGAGAACCAATGCCGATAAGCGCTTTATCATCGAAATTCAGTGATGGTGTTAAAGCAATTGCCGTAACCGTCATATATTGCAAAACATCTTGAGTCGCAATCGATGCCGCGGTCATGTCAGCTTGCACAGTAAGTGTCGCTTGATTGGCTGTCGGTGTCAGCGAAGGCAGTGGAGGTGTGACGGTTGGCGTGGTCGTAGCCGTTGTCCGATTGAGATCAGTCGTCGCTGTCGGCGTGAGTGTTGGGCTAGGTATTGAGGTGATAAAGGGGAGTGTTGCGGGTGGTGTGCCTGTACTCGCTTCATCAGCACTGCACATCGGCGTAATACCATAATACGCCCGTTGATCGCATGTCAATGTGCCAACCGCTCGATTTGCTAAAGTCCATTGGATGAGTTCATCAGGGCTATCGACACGCAGCAAAACCAAATCACTTCCGCCCGACAAAAGATAACCATTATCCGAATAAACTTCAGAGTCGGTTGTCAGAATCATATGCCCATCAGGGCTAAAAACGGCTGGTCGCCCGTATGTACCGAAATGTCGGATAATTTGCCGCGTCGCAATATCCCATACACTCAAGTCATCATTAGCGTTTATTAAAATTTGTCGTCCATTGGGACTAAATACAACATTGCTGAGGATGGTAATTCCCCAATTTCCGATGGCAAAGTTACTTCCGCTAATACGGTTTGTTTCTCTACCGGTTATCGCATCCGTGAAAATTAAGTTATTGCTACCATCTTCATACAAAACAGTGTGTCCATCGGGACTAAACTGGGTGTTATATCTTGGTAAATGGCGTAGGGTTTTTCCGGTAGCAACATCCCACAAGGCTGTATCCGATTTTGTGGTAATGCTGAGTATCAGATGCCCGTCAGGACTGAACTGGATGCTGAGCCATCCGGTTTCGGCTGATTCGTTTATATAATGTCGCGTTTCCCGACCTGTAGCGACATCCCATAGAATAAGCTCATTATTACCACCAGCCGAGAGTAGCGATTGTCCATCAGGGCTGAAAATAAAAAGATCAGCGCGAGTATCGAGGCTGCGAATCTTTTTACCGGTATAGACATCCCACAATGCAATAAAACCATTGGTATCTGTCGAAGCGAGTATTTTCCCATCGGGGCTGAAAACAACATTCATACTGCCAGATTGGTTAGAAGGTTTGACCAATTGATAAAGCATCGCGCCGGTATCAACGTCCCATAGTTTCACTTCTTGGGTGATACTAATCGATGCAACTCTACGACCATCGGGTCTGAAAGCGACATTTTGTATGAGTTTGCTGTTTCCGATGAATTGTTGTAGCTCATCTCCCGCCATAATATCCCATAAGACAAGGTCACTACTATCGACTACAAAATGCCGTCTATCAGGGCTAAAGGCCAATACGTCAGTGGTCGCTTGGATATTTTGAAGTGTATCGCCTGTATTTGCATCCAATAAAACAACCTTGCCATCTGATGTACTAGCATAAAAACGATCTCCATCAGGATTAAATACCATATTGTCTATCGCACCAGTCGTATAGAAATTCACTTTCATTTCGCCCGTATGAATATCTAACACTTTGATTTGACCGAGCATATCCGAAACAAGAATTGAATTCCCGTCGGGGCTAAAAATAGCCAGTGACACAGATTGATATACATCATTGAAACGCTTGATTTCATTTGTAGTATTCGCATCCCACAAAATGAGATCATTGTCCCCAATTCTGGCAAGTATTTGGCTGCCATCAGGGCTAAATACGGATTTGCGGATGTTGGAGAAATTATCGCCGCCTCCGAAGCGTTTGATTTCTTTCCCATCCTTAACTGACCATTCAATCAGATGATTAAAAGACTGATCGAAAATAGAATCGTTAGTCAAAATACGATCACCATCGGGACTAAAAACGGGATTGTAAAAACCTCCCGGCATTTTTTGCTCATCTAATTTCCAGATTTGTTTTCCACTTTGTACGTCCCATAATATGAGTTCACGTCCAGAGCCTTCATAATCACAACCAGTGCAAGTATCAGAACTGCTGGAAACGATTTTGCTGCCGTCTGGGCTGAAAGCAACGGCAAAGATTGTTAATTGGTGACCTTCAAATTGGCGTATTTCTCGTCCGCTGATGGCATCGAACAAATGAAGATTGTGATCATATTCATTGGCGGCAACGATCATTTTCCCATCAGGATTGTAGGTAGCCTTCCAATAAGCGCTATAGAACGGCTCGTTTGGATTTTTCGCGAGGATTTTTCGCGGCCCCGGTGCATAGGCAATGTCTTCTAACGCCCGAACTGCTTGGTCTGGTGGATTAGGAATCCGGTTCGCCTCAAGTGCTAATGCTAATGCCGTAAACGGATCATTTTCCTTCTGAAGCAATCGAGCACTCGCCGCCCAATACAAACTTTTGGCTTCATCCGCGCTGCGTTGAGCAGTGGCGAGGTTTTCATTTGCGTTGGGCGTAGCCGTATTTTCGTCCGCCGCTTGTGACGGAATCGCGACCGATAAACTCACTGCAAACATAACCGCCACAAGAATCACGAGAGTGGTTACCAAAGTGCGTGGATGACGAACCTTATAATTTGGCATGATAGATAGGCAATCAATAAATAACCGATGTCTGTATTCTATGGGGAACTAAATCAGCCCACAAGCAGTTGTGAACGGTCATAGGCCAAACGGAGGACGACAGCCCATATTACCAATTCGGACACGCCATGCTGTCCAAATATCGCCTCTAAGGTTTGTAAACTCGAACCATTTTCGCTTGAAAATAATGAACTTTTGTTCTATAATGAGACATGAAATAATCATGAGGTTTATACCAACTGAAATGCCCTCTACACAAACTCCTTGCATCTTTGCGGTAAAAATGCATTCGTTTTTGCAAGTTCAGCGGCTCACTCCCGCGCATCCGCCGCAACGACACTGCCAATTGTGCAGCGGCGGCTCACTCTCTCACATTCGCTGCACTGGCGGCAACAGCCGAGCGTCCCGCCGCACAAAAATGACAATTCGGCGGATTGCTCCCTCGATCCCGCTATGCAATGCGGCGGATAAATGTGCAAATTTTGCAATTTGTGCAATAACAACTGTATTGGTTTTTGTCTTAAAGCCCTTCTCCCTTGAGTACGGGGGAGAAGGGTTGGGATGAGATACCGTCTTGAAAGTCAAGCGGTAATTAATGAAAGATGGTGGTAGTGAGGGTCAAAAGGTTGACCCGATTTCAAGATGCCGTAA
>JACDGI010000197.1 GCA_013821665.1 Anaerolineae bacterium | reverse complement strand
GTTGACCATACAAATAGTGTTCGATAATTTCACATTGGGTTTCGCTGTCATCCACAATCAGGATACGCATACCCTTGATGTCGATTTCCGGGAAGACATTTGTCAGTCCTTCATCATGATCAAATTGGGCTGTAAACCAGAAGGTCGAGCCGTTCCCTTCGACACTATCTACACCGAGGTCGCCGCCCATAAGAGTCGTTAAACGACGGGAAATCGCCAGCCCGAGTCCTGTGCCACCATAACGACGGGTTGTGCCGCTGTCGGCTTGCATAAAGGGTTGGAACAACCGCTGTCGGGCGACTTCAGACAGCCCAATTCCGGTGTCACTGACTTCAATACGCAGCGTCACATGGTTGGATTCGCGGGATTGGACTTTGACGCGCACCACAATTTCGCCATCCAAGGTAAATTTGACCGCGTTGCCCACAAGGTTAATCAAGATTTGGCGCAGGCGGCTGGGATCGCCCTTCAGCGTAAAGGGCAAATCCGACGCGATGTCGCTCATGATGACGACATTCTTACCTTGACGCTGTGGATTGAGGAATTCGACAACCCGGTCGATGACATCCACCATCACGAATTCGATCTTCTCAAGGATCATCATCCCCGCTTCGATCTTTGAGAAATCGAGGATGTCATTAATGATGGTGAGCAGGGAATTGCCTTCATTCAGAATAATATTGGTGTATTCCTGCTGTTCGGTATTCAAAGGTGTATCCAGCAGCAGTTCAGACATGCCGAGGATGCCATTCATAGGGGTGCGAATTTCGTGGCTCATGGTCGCCAGAAATTCAGATTTCAATTGTGAGGCTTCAAGGGCTCTATCGGTGGCTTGTTGCAGCGCGACTTCGACCTGTTTGCGGTTGGTAATATCACGCGAGAAACCCAGCACGGCATAGGGTTGGCCTTTGGCATCCACAAGTGGGTGTATTTGAGTGTCCTGTGCAATCACCTCGCCATTGGTTTTGGTGAGCCAATTATCCGGTTTGAAGTATGATTTGCCGGTTTTTAGAACGACGACATCTTCGTTACGCGTGCCAAAGATATTCTTCTCCGGATTCCCGAATACGATTTCGTCGGTAACACCCAACTCAACGTCCGTCTTGCCCAAAATCTCGTCTAATGATTTGCCGATGCCATCTGCAAACCCCTTGTTGGCAAGGATATAACGGAAACTGAGATCTTTAGCAAAAATCCAATCCGGTGTTGAATCGATCACTGTGCGTAATAAATCCGCATTTTGCTGTACTTCGGTGATCAAACGGTCACGTTCGGCTTCTTGATGGATACGCTCGGTCATATCGGTGATAACGCCAATTGAACCTACATAAACATCATCTTTGTAACGGGGAACACTGGTTATCATGACATAAATGGTTTCACAGTTCGCCCGTTCAAGGCGGATTTCGTAGGTCGAGGTTTTTCCCTGCTTTCTTTGAGTCATATGTTCCTTGAAGACGTGAATATCCTCTTCAACAATCAAAGACTCAAAGTCGCGCCCTAATAACTCCGCTGACGAATAACCGATTAATTGTGTGACAGCCGGATTGATATATTCGAGATGATTACCGGTGTCTTTTACGATGAGTGCTTGCCCCATATTGTCCATGATTTGGTGGGCAAAGTCGCGTTCTTGTTGGAGTTCGGTTTCCATTTGCTTACGGGATGTGAGGTCGCGCACGAAGGCGAACACAAACTCTTGGTCATCATAGCTCATGAAATTAGCAGCCATTTCAACCGTAAATAAGGTGCCATCCTGTCTACGACTTGTTAGCTCTTTGGTGAACTCGCCCGTTTGCTGAATTTGAGACCATAATGAATGCCATTCGGTCGGCGTGATTTCCGGATAGATAGCGCTGATGGTTAGCGTCAGCAGACGATCCACATCATAACCTAGTGATGTGCTGGTTGCACGGTTCACATAGCCAAAATGACCATCGTGCTTGATCCAGAAAGCTGCATCTTTGGCGGCATCCAAAGAAAACTGCGTAAGGAGAAGATTTTGTTCGGCTTCATGGCGAGACGTTACGTCGCGTACCGTGCCGGAAAGCTGAGTCACTTTGCCGTTTTGTAGAATAATCTTAACCGTTTGTTCAACCCAAAGATTAGCGCCAGACTTCGTGCGAATCGGGAAATTCAGGATGGTTTCGGGGATTTGCTGGGTGATCTGCTTATAGTAAAAGCGCCGTAGTAAATGACTCCAATACGTCTCTAAAACAAGTGTAAAAGATTTGCCAATTAACTCATCCGCTTGATAGCCGACAATAAACTCGGTGGCGGGGTTCACATAAGTAAATACACCATCTAAAGCCGTCGTGAAAATAGCATCGCTGGATTCTTCAATGAGTTGTCGGTAACGATTTTCACTTTCACGTAACTCTGATTCGATTTTTCTGCGCTCGGTAATATTACGTGAAGCAACTTGCAGTTCGGTGATGGTGCGGGTCAGCGGATCACGTATGGGGCGTGTGATCGTTTCAAACCACAGGTACTGCCCATCGCGATGCCGGATTCGATGCACATATGTGTAGTTATGATTGGTCTGCGTAATGCCGATTCGAATTTGGCTGGCATCATTTGCCAAATCTTCCGGATGGACAAAGTAGGATTGTGGATGCCCGATCATCTCGCTTGGATCATAGCCAAGCAATGTTTTACAGGCGGGTGAGATATAGAGGAGTATGCCTTCAATGCTGGTGCGGGCGATAATATCAGTCGAATTTTCGGCCAACAGCCGGTACTGGCGTTCGCGTTCTTCTAAGCCCTTTTGGCGATCTTTTTCAGATGAATTATGGTGACGCACAAATACGATGACGAAGACCGAAACGACTGCCAAAAAAGTCGCCGTTTTCATCACTCGATCCGCATCAGCCCCAACCACGAGAATGGGTACGAGGACTAATATACTGACCACACAAATGACCGCGACGATCATTGTGACAAACTCAGAGAAAAGGACACCCGCGATAAAAATCGGGACAACCAGATAAACCAATATGAGGCTAAAACCATAACCGGGTATACCGGATACGGCTGCGCTAAACAGGAGAATTGTGGTCTCGATAACCAGTATGACAGCAGCAATCTTATAACGGCGGCTGCGGCTTAGGATGTACATGACAACCGAAATACCAATGCCGGTCAGATTGAGTTTAATGCCTAACCACGAGCTGTCACGACCATTGAATACGTAGAACAAGCCCATCATGAGCAAGGTCATGTGGACACCAAATCGCGTGATTAACAAACCCGCTAGTAGAGAGGCAGTCCGTTGTTCGAGTTCGGGAACGTCTGCCGAGGGGCGGGTTAGGCGAAACCATAAGCCATGTTTTGCTAGAGAATCTCTCATGCTTTTCGTTTAGCCAACAAAACGGTGAATGGTCTCTAAGAGTTCACGCGAACTGGTTGGTTTGGTCAGAAAGCCGTCTGCGCCGATGTTGAGCGCTGTTTGCCGGTCTTCATCTTGTCCGCTGGCGGTGAGCATGATTACCGGAAGCGCGTTATAGCGTTTATCGTTGCGCAGGTGGCGCAACAATTCCAGGCCGTCCATTTCCGGCATGGCAATGTCCACCAAGGCCAGATCAACGGGACCAAGGTTAAGCTGCTCAAGGGCTTCTAAGCCATGATTCGCAATTTGGACTTCGTGTCCACTATTTTTAAGGGTGAGGCTTAACACACGTTGTGTCACGGGGTAGTCTTCAACGATCAATATCTTTGCCACAGTCATTTGTCCTTTTTATCACGCCATTCCGAGACGGAATGACAAGTCATGAATTTCAATAGAAAATAAGCCCATTTTTACAGGTACTTAACCATCCGCCAGCAGTTATGGCCGGGTTGTGGGTCGTAGGCGACTTCATCCATAATTTGCCGCATCAAAAATAAACCGTAACCCCGCACCTGCGGCTCATCAAAATCAGGATCGGGAATAGTGGTCGGGTCAAAAGAGCGCCCGTTATCATGCAGTTCCACGATGATTTGCGGCGGCGACCAGCCCAACATAAGGTTGACGGCAATCCGACCGCCATCATCGACGTAGGCGTGATCGACAATGTTGGTGCAGCCTTCATGCACAGCCAATTGAATGTTGTAGATGGTTTGCTGCGGATCAGACATCCCATCGACGCGGCTGAGCATTTCGCCAATGCAGACCGCCAACACATTCAAGTAACGGGCGTTTGCCGGTAATTCTAGCCGGACAACTTCTGATGCCTGCATGTTGCTCAAACTCCTTTTATGACGACTACAGTTTGGTCGTCATCTTGCGCGTGTCCGGCGCTAAATTGGGCTATGGTTTGGAATAAAGTATCCATAATCGTTTGGGCGGGTTGGTTGGCTACAGCGGTTACGAGTTGTAAAAGCTTGTCGTATCCGAACATCTCGCCAGAATTGCTCCCGGCCTCGCTGAATCCATCAGTTGCAGCCACCAGCACATCACCGGGATTAAAATAAATAGCCTGATTTTCGCAGGTACTATTGGGCAGCACGCCAACCGGTGCGCCATCAGCCTCAAGCAGAAAGGCTTCACCACCCGCAGGGCAAAAGATGACCGGTGAGTGTCCGGCATTTGCGTAATACAAGGCTTTCTCCACATTGTCATATTGACCCACGAAAACGGTTGCGAACATACTCAGTTCGGTGAAATCATCATACATTTCATCATTAACCGACCCCAGAATATCCACGGGAGAAGGGCGGGTGAAGGCTTTCGTTTTGCTGCGAATCAGCGTGCGCGTCATGGCCATCAACATGGCGGCGGACATACCTTTACCGGTGATGTCACCAACCGTAAAAATAAATGGCTCTCCGGCTTGTTCCATAAAATCATAGAAGTCACCGCCGACTTGTGAGGCGGGCAGCGCACCAGCCGCTACTTCCAACCCCGGCACATTGGGCAAACGCTGCGGGAGCAAATGGGTTTGTACATTTTTCGCCAGTTCCATTTCGGTCTGGATACGGGCGCGTGCTAACGATTCGCGATAGCGCAAAAGATTTTCGAACTGCGCTCCAGCTTGATCGCACACAGCTTGCGCCAGCTTCAAATCGGGCGAACGAAAGGTATCTTGTGTACGTTGCAGGCACAATGCCCCGATGACCTGATTATCAATGCGAATAGGCTCAAGCAGAATAGACGTTGAACCAATTGCCATTTCTGTCGCATTTCCACTACCGCTGTGCAGAATAAGACGTGTGCCGCTGGCGATGACCTGTTCTGCCATATGCTGCAAAGCTGATGCGCTCATCATGGGCTGTGGATGCTGGGCAATGACCGGTGGCTCAAAAGCCAGATAACCCGCGCAGGCATTGGACTTTATCAAACGCCCCGCTTCTTTGACGAGCGAGGTGAGTGCCTCATCAATACTCAAGCGATTACGCATCGACTGGGTCAAATCGTAGAGCGCCAACAGTTGATCTTGCGCGTCGATCAGTTCATAAGTTGCGTTGTTCAATTCCTGATCTTGCGCTGCCAATTTCCCGATGAGCATGGCATCGGTTTCCAAGCGTTGGCGGGCAGTAGCACCATCGAGGCCGAAGACCCATAAATCGGCCACGATGCGGTTATTGATTTTCAGGCTGGCATGTGCGCCTTGCTCGCCCGTAATGGCAAGTTCCGGCCAGATGGCTAACCAGCGTCCATCATCACTGATACCGAAAGCCGTCGCACCTGAATCCAACCATGACTGAGCAATCTCGGAAAGTGTCTTCCGATGACTGGTCAGAAAGTCGTCGAGCAGATGAACGGTTTCGGCAGAAGCGATCATTATGTCAGAGAGCGCAAGGCGCTGGCCTCGTCAGGATGAATACTAAAGGCTTTATCGAGCCGTGTGAGTTCGAAAATGACCTTGACCTGTTTTTGCAGGCAGCAAATGACGAGGTCACCATTTTGTTGGCGGCAGCGCTTCATCCCCTTGACCAATGTGGACAACGCGGTTGAATCCACAAATGTCACGCCTGTCATGTTGATGATGACCTGTGCCGGACTCTGTCCACTGACGGTATCTAACCATGTGGAGAGTTTAGGTGCTTCCAGCGCATCAAAACGGCCTGTCATTTCACCGATGGCAACATTGTTAGCCGTCCGTGTCGAAAGTTCCATATGCGGTTGCTTCCCTTCTCATACCCCAAAACGGTAGGTTTTACGAGACGCGGAGAATCGATAAACTTCCGTGTCCGCAACCTGCATTCATTATACGACAAGGATGATAGTCAAATACTTAAATGTTGATCCAAATTCGGAAAGACTTCGTTTCCTTAATTATATTGAGTTCGAATTGTGAGGAATCCTTTCAACTTTAACCCTTTCCTTTTATACTCAAGCTCATGAACCCAATCACGCATAGGCACACATGGAGGATACGAGATGCTCAAAGTATATGTCGGTGTTGTCCGCTTCCCGGACGACCGCGATTTTGTGATTATGGTGGATGGTGAAGCAGGGCCGGTGGAAGATGCGGTGCGGCAGGTGATTGAAGAAATTTGGGGCGAGGGTGAAATCGTAGTCCAAACCTCCGGTGCCGAGTTTACCGAGTTGGTACATCCCAAAAATATCGATCACAAACGCCCTGATGGTTATGTGTTGGGCTGTGAGGTGGGTGGTTTGAAGCGTATCAACTACGCCATCCAATATGCGCGGCGCATGCACAATATGTCCACTGATACTGATACGCCTGAAACCTAATAGCCAAGGCTGCATAATTCCATACTATGAATCCCTTTCACGACCGGATACCGTTTACCGGCAGTCCTATCTGGAAGCCTTGCGCGAATTCCACGCCGAATTGCATAACCTCGAACAAGACACGGTCGCCCTGACGCATAATTTTGAAGGTTATGTGCGCCATTTGCAGCGCCAAGCCAGCGACGAACAGCGCGACGGCTTCGTGCCTGAGACCTTTTATTGGTTAATTGATGACAATATCTATATCGGGCGGCTGTCGCTGCGGCATCATTTAAATGACCGCTTGCTGCAATTTGGTGGACACATCGGCTATGAAATTCGCCCCACTAAACGGCGGTTGGGTTACGGCAAAGCCATCCTCCGCTTGGGTTTAGCACAGGCCAAGCGGCAGGGCATCACCCGTGCCCTCGTCACCTGTGACGATGACAACATTGGCTCGGCTAAAATCATCGAGGCCAACGGCGGCATCCTCGAAAACACCGTTCTCCTCAGTAACCGCGCTGTCGCCACCCGCCGCTATTGGATTGATGTGGTGCCAGAAAAGTAGGGGTGAAACCAATGGATTTCTTCCGTAAGTTATTCCCACAACCTCAAACACCAGAAGATTTATTCAAGCTTGGTAACGAAGAGCTTGAAAAAGGAAATTTCTCAGGCGCAATCGAATACTACAATGTGGCTATTCGACTTAATTCGAGCTATGGATTAGCCTATCATGCGAGAGGCATTGTCTCTTTTAGAAAAAATGACATTGCAAATGCTCTAACAGATTTTGATCACGCAATCCGCCTCGCACCTAATTGGTTCCATACATATGCCTCGCGTGCTGTCCTCTTCGAGTCACGAGGTAACTTTGGGAAAGCTATTACCGACTATACCCATGCTATTGCATTAAACCCTCTTGAACCGAATTTGTTTTTTACGAGGGCGCTCACCTTCTATAAAAACAAAGATTTTGACCATGCTATAGAGGATTTGAATGAAGCTCTACGGTTAGCACCTGCGAAGCTTGAATACTATCTTCTGCGGTCAAGCAGTTTTGTCCATAAAGATAAATTGGAACAGGCACTCGCTGATCTGGACAAAGCAATCCTTTTAAATAATAAATTTATGCCTGCATATGTGAACCGATCCCAAATTCAATTAAAACGGGTAAAGATTGACGAAGCGATACAGGACGCTAATCAAGCACTTGCTCTCAACCCAACCGTCGGCGAGGCATACTTAAATCGAGGTACAGCCCACTTTATGCGGGATGAAGTTGATCTTGCCTTAGCTGATTACAACAAGGCATTAGAGTTGCTGCCGAAATCTACCCAGATCCTTGCGCCAAGAGCGATAAAGTATGGATCGTTTAATGAATACGATGCTGCTTTAGGAGATCTTAATCGCGCGATTGAAATGGATAGGATTGCGGCTCAAACGTATGCGGCCCGTGCCAATGTCTGGATGAAGAAATCCCAACATGATTTAGCTATAGTTGACTATACTAAATCCATAGAACTTGTGCCGGAGAACGGTGAAATTTATAGCAACAGGGGACTAGCTTATCAAAGACTTGGAAAATACGAGGAAGCTATCACTGATTACAACCAAGCAATCAAGCTGAATCCAGCCCTAACTAAGACTTACAATAATCGTGGTACTGTGTTTAGGTTGCAGGAAAAATTCGATTTGGCTTTGAAAGATTTTGATCTGGCAGTGGAGCTCGATCCCCAATTATTGTCGTCTTATTTCAATCGTGGATTAGTCCATTTTAAGCAGCGAAATTATTTAGTCGCGCTTGAACAGTTTGATCAAGCTATTCAGATCAAACCCGACTATTGGGATGTAATCGCCTATAAGGGACTTTGTTACGCGCGACAACGGGATTTCGATACAGCTATTTCGATATACGACCAAATTATTGAGCAAAATACTGAACAGGCGAGCGTATACGCATATCGAGCCTTTGCCCGTTTTCGTAAAAATGATTTAGATGGCGCTTTTGCAGATTTCGAAAAATCTATTGCACTTAAGCCCACTAACCAAACTTGGTACGCCAATCGCGGCGAAGTCTATTTTGAACTCAAACGCTATTCTGAAGCATTATCCGACTTCAGGAAAGCATTTGAGTTGAAACCAGATTATAAATTTGCGCTGGCCGGCCTCGCAGTGACCCACCACGTCCTCGGCAACAAAGATGAGGCAAATCGCTACTGGCAAGAACTCATCAAACTGGATGTGCGATATGGCGACATGGACTGGTTGCAGAAGGAACTCAATTGGGCTGATGCACTGGTTGTCGAAGCCCGCAAATTGGTGGCTGAACTGCCATTGGACGAATAAATAACTTGAGTTATGGATAAGCCATATTATTAAGTGGGGAAAGCAAGCTTTCAAGCTGCGTCTTCGGCGGGTTTTAGTGGGCTTCAAGGTTTGTTCGGTATTGTTTTACTCAAATGCCTGACCCGAAATCCTTTTTTGTAGGGGTGGAGATTTATCCCGCCCGCGCTTATCAACATAGAAATACCTGCTTTTGAAGCGCCTTCAGTGCGCTTGTCTGGCAGATAGCCGTGCGGCTTTAGCCCTCGGCGAGACAAACTGCAACATCTTTAATACCCGACAAGCCTTTCAGCCCCCTTCCCGCCGGAAAATGGAGCCGGATGCTTGAGCATCTGGCGGCGAAAATGCACAAATTTCTGATCCATAATTGCACGAATAAACACTTCAACATACCTTGGGTTAGAATTTCAAAACCTCTCAAACTACTTCCCAACCATCTATCAACCTTCTTAACACATTCCCTCTCTCAAAACGGTTAGCGCCAACGACTCAAAAGAGTTACAAAATGTTCTTCCAAATTGTAACCCGAACCTCCCTCATCTCTGGTATTCTGTAGTTACCTTTGTGTCATTGTGCCTCGGAGTCTTTGTGTTAAAAATCCCTTCTCTCCGTATTGATCTTGGCGTACTTGGCGACTTGGCAGTTCAACTGCATTTCTCTTCCTCTCTCTGCGTCTCTGCGGTTAAACGTATTGCATTGCTTTTGCACATTCGGCGGTTTCCTCCCGTATATCCGCTGCGACGGCAACCCCAAAAATGCGGCGGCGGATCGCTCCCTCACACCCGCTGCACTGGCGGTAACAGCCGAGCCTCCCGCCGCCACAAAATGCCAATTCGGCGGATCGCTCCCTCACATCCGCCTGCCATTTCGGCGGAAAATATGCAAAATATGCAATTTGTGCAATACTTTCGCATTCTCTGCATTTCTCTGCGTCTCTGCGGTTAATTCTGTATTGGCGGAGAGGGGTTTGGATTTCCCACATTGACGACAATAAATGGATAGTCCCTCTGTTGTAATGCTGATAATCTAGTAATAGTCTAATCATGAACGAAAAGAGGGTCAAACGGATGAAACCAACCCCTATTATGGATGATGAAGTTTGCTGGCAAGCACTGGTGGATAGAGACCGCTCGCAGGATGGCAAGTTTGTAACCGCCGTCCACACGACCGGCATCTACTGCCGCCCATCTTGTCCGGCACGAGCGCCACATCGTGAGAACGTCACCTTTTACCGGACTCCGGCAGAGGCGGAAGCCGCCGGTTATCGCGCCTGTAAGCGATGCAGCCCCAACACACAGGCCTTTGAGGCCGATCTCGCCGAGCAAATCTGCCGCTACGTGGATGCTCACCTCGACCAACGCTTATCACTGGAAGAATTGGGTGGTGCAGTCGTCGTCAGCCCACAACATTTGCAGCGTATGTTCAAGCGCGCGTTGGGTATTTCCCCACGCGAATATATTGCCGCACGACGGCTCGATCACCTCAAGACGCGCTTGAAAGCCGGTGATACCGTGACCGAAGCCATGTATGATGCCGGATTTAGTTCCAGCAGCCGTTTGTACGAAAACGCACCCGAAACGCTGGGCATGACTCCGGCTGATTATCGGGGCGGAGCGAGAGGACTGCATATGCGTTACACAATTGCGCCATCTTCACTTGGCAATGTATTGGTCGCGGCCACCGAACGCGGTATCTGCTCGATTATGTTGGACGACGAACCGGATATTCTGGTCGAAAAGCTGCGCGAGGAATTCCCCGGCGCAAAGATCCAAGCGGATGACAACAGTCTGAGCGAGTCACTGTCCGGTGTATTAGAATACATCGAAGGACGTGAGCCGCATATCGAACTCCCGTTGGATATTCGCGGGACGGCCTTCCAGCAGCGTGTTTGGCAAGCGCTGCAACAAATTCCCTACGGCGAAACGCGCAGCTACAGCCAATTGGCTGAGGAAATTGGACAGCCCGAAGCCACACGGGCCGTCGCTAGCGCTATCGCCAACAACCATATCGCAGTCATTATCCCCTGCCACCGCGTCATCCGGCAGGATGGCTCGATGGGCGGTTATAAATGGGGATTAGCGCGTAAGCAGGCGCTGCTCCAACGGGAACACGAACAGCACTCAAATTAGGACACCTCTTAAAGCCCTTCTCCCTTGAGTTCTTCAGGAGACGACACTTTTTAAAAGAGTGAAGAATTGCTCCCTTGATTGGCTCCCCTCTCCAAAGCATTGGAGAGGGGCTGGGGGTGAGGTTTCTCGCTCAACCAGAAAAACTGTCGTCTTGTGAACTTGAGTACGGGGGAGAAGGGTTGGGATGAGATACCGTCTTGAAAGTCAAGCGGTAATTAATGAAAGATGGTGGTAGTGAGGG
>JACDGI010000984.1 GCA_013821665.1 Anaerolineae bacterium | reverse complement strand
TCTCAACCGCTCGTAAACAGGGTGTCAACATGCTTGATGCCCTTTCTGCTGCCCTTCATGCTGCTCCTTTTCTCCCTACCTGAGTAGTTACACGCTTTCTGCCGAATTGGCGGCGGCAAGTACGGGAGAAACCGCTGAATCGACATTTTGTGTCGGCGGGTGGCTCGGCTAGTGCCACCGAAATGACACAAATGCAGCGGAATGCTCGGCTGTTACCGCCGCCGTGCAATTTGTGCATTAGAATCAGTTACAAGATGCAAGATTAAAACAATTGGCGGCGGCATCGACTGCCAGAAGTAGTCGATAGGACTGCATTAAGTGGTAGAGGGTGCGTTTGACCATACATACCCACCCCAACCCTCCCCATAGTAATAGGGAGGGAGCTTTAAAGGCTTTTAGAGAACAACTGGACCGTTCTAATTGGCAAAAGTAAATCTCCACCGTTTGGTGTTGTGTTTACAATCAGATTTATTATAGAACAAAAGTTCATTGATTGTCAATCATATTTGGTTCGAGTTTTCCAACCGAAAGCTATTTATTAGTCAGGTCATGTAAGGGAGAAAACCATGCCAACACTATTCTCAAAAATTATCACAAGAGAGATTCCAGCCAGTATTGTTTATCAGGATGATTTGGTTACGGCATTTAAGGATATTAATCCGGTTGCGCCTGTCCATATTTTGATCGTGCCGAATATCGAGATTGCATCAACCAATGATGTTCTACCGGAACATGAAAAGATGTTGGGGCATCTGTTTACGGTCGCCAAGCAGGTGGCTCAAGAACAAGGTGTGGCTGAGAGCGGCTACCGGTTGATCGTGAATAATGGCAGTGATTCGGGACAAGAAGTGGCACATCTGCATGTTCACCTGATTGGTGGACGCAACCTAGGGCCGCTGGTGCAAACGCGGGAATAAGTCATATGGGCATTTTTGGAAGGGGCGAGTGGAATATCATTCGCCCCTTTTGATTCAGTAGTCTTACTTAAGACCGGTGGCTTCAACAGTAGCCTCGGTCGTGGCTTCGGTGGTAGCCTCGGCAGTCTTTTCAACCGTGGGCTGAGTCGTCGCTTCGGCAGTGACTTCAGCGGCTACGGGTTGGGTAGCTTCGGTCGTGGCTTCGGCAGTCGACTCGACAGCAGGTATGCCACCGGCAGCAGTGAATGCGTCCTGAATCGCACTCAAGAGCGACACGTTACTGGCAACATCGACTACATTACCGTTGACCAGTAATGCCGGTGTACCTGCTGCGCCCTGCAACCTAAAGGCATCCATCGCAGCGGCGACCACCGTGTCGGGATGACCGCTGGCGAAACATTGATCCCATTTGGATTTGTCCAAGCCAAGGGCATTCACACCACCGACGAAACGATTCTGTGAGAAGGCTGTGTTGGCATAGGCCGTCTGCCAAGCAAACAAGGCATCGTACATTTCCCAGAATTTACCCTGATCGCCCGCGCAAATGGCGGCTTTGGCAGCGCCTTGACCGTTTTGAATGCCACCTGTGCCATAAACGGGCACATAGGTGAACACCACTTCGCCTTTGCGGATCGTATCCAACACCTGCGGCCAAGTTCCATCGTGGAACTCCGCGCAATGGCTGCAATCAAAACTTGAATATTCGACCACTTTTACCGGCGCATTAACATTACCCAGCACCGGGAAGCCCTTATCGTTATAACTCTGGTCAATCCCCTGATAACGGGTAGCGGTGCCATTTGGAATTGGCGCATCAGCCGGTACCGTAATGAGCAGCACGATAACGACAGCCAGCACTGCCACAACCACGGCACCAATCACAATATAAAGATTTCTCTGCTTCTTTTTCTGCTGTTCACGCTCTTTGCGGCGATCCAGCGTTCGTTGACGACCCATCTTTCCCTCTTTCGTTAGAACAACTACCAACTTCGGCATACCAGAATCATAAGTCTACTTGGTGTAGCGCAAAGTGCAACGGTTTCTTTGCGGACTCTCAGTCTTGGATATATCGGCGCATCCACGAGACGAGATAGGCGACAAGATCAGAGACATAGGCGGGCAGCTTATCGACCAACATGGGATTCTTGAGTAACAAATCCATACTAAAGCTACCACCGACATCAAATGCGGCTGCCAGCGGAGCGGCTTGTAATACATTTTCGGCGGTTAAAGGTGCGATTTGCCCCCGTGCGATCAAATCCACGGTCATGATCTGGATCTGGCGTACATCTTCATCGGTAGGCGGACGCAGACATATGCTTCGCAAGCGCCCAGTCGAGTCAAAGGCTAAGGTTAAACCACCAAAAATATCGAGATGAGAGCCGTTATAGGAAAGATATTGGTCGCCCTGTAAGTTGATACGCCGAACTGTCGCGTAGGT